>JAEUAC010000332.1 GCA_019695455.1 Methylorubrum extorquens
GACGGCGGCCGCCGCGGAGCGGGCCGCGCCCGTCGTCGCCAGCCGCGCGGAGGCGTCCTCGCTCCTGGACCAGATCGGCACGTTCTACCGGCGCGCCGAGCCGTCCAGCCCCGTGCCGCTCTTCACCGATCGGGCGCGCGCCTTGATGGATCGGGATTTCATGACGATCCTGAAGGACTTTCTTCCGTCGATCGTTCCCACAGAGTAATCCCGCCCGTCTTTTCGTTGGCGGCGCGTTGACGGGCTGTCTCGTTTGAGACTAGATGCCGGCCAACAACAATGAGCATCGAAACGGTGCTCGGGGCACCCGGTTCTTCAGATTGCAGGCGTGTCCGGCCGGTTCGCACGGCGGCATCGCCATGGGAGCACGGTCATGGCGGATTCGGGTCAGAAGTTCATCAAGCGCAACCGTCCGCCGCGCGTCCACATCACCTACAACGACCCCTACGACGCCGAGAAGAAGGTCGAGCTGCCGTTCGTCATGGGCGTCATGGCGGACCTGTCCGGCAACGATGCCGGCGCCGAGAAGGCCGACATGGCGGACCGCAAGTTCAGCGAGTTCGACATGGACAACTTCGAGCAGCGCATGGCGGCGATCCAGCCCGGCGCCAAGTTCAGGGTCAAGAACAAGCTCGGCGAAGACAGCAACGAGCAGATGTCCGTCGCGCTCCGCTTCAACAAGATGGACGATTTCAGCCCGGCCGCCGTGGCCAAGCAGGTCCCCGCGCTCAACAAGCTGCTGGAGGCGCGCGACCAGCTGTCGAACCTCCTGCGCTACATGGACGGAAAGACGGCCGCGAGCGACCAGATCAAGGCCCTCCTGAAGGATCCGGCCCTGATGGAGGCCCTCAAGGCGCGCCTCGCGGACGAGACGGCGGCGGACGGCAAGACGGACGAGGGCGCCCCCAGCGCCTGACGCGACGACCGATCAGACGGGCGACCGGATTCGGCCGCCCGAGCCTTAGACCGAACGGGGCAGGACCATCATGTCGTCACAACTGGCCGATTCCAGGCAAGCCGAAGGCGGCGTCGAGACGCGCGACGCCGACGAGTTCGCCTCGCTCCTGAAGCAGAGCTTCAAGCCCCGGACCGAGCGCGCCGCGACCGAGGTCGAGAGCGCGGTCGGCACGCTCGTGCGCGAAGCGCTGTCCAACACGGCGCTGATCAAGGACGACGTCCTCGACACGATCGAGGACATGATCGCCCGGATCGACCAGAAGCTGACCACCCAGGTCAACGAGATCATCCACGCCGACGAGTTCCAGCAGATCGAGAGCGCCTGGCGGGGCCTCAACTACCTCGTCATGAACTCCGAGACCGACACGACCCTGAAGATCCGGGTCATGAACGTCTCCAAGCAGGAGCTGGGCCGCAACCTGAAGCTCTATCCCGGCGCCCGCTGGGACCAGAGCCCGCTCTTCAAGAAGATCTACGAGGCCGAGTTCGGCCAGCTCGGCGGCGAGCCCTTCGGCACCCTGATCTGCGACTACCACTTCAGCCACATGCCGCAGGACGTGCAGCTCCTGCGCGACCTGTCGAAGGTCGCGTCGGCCGCGCATGCGCCGCTCTTCGCGGGCGCCGACCCGACGCTCCTGGGCATGGACAGCTTTACCGAGCTGACCAACCCGCGCGACCTCGGCAAGATCTTCGACACGCCCGAATACGCCGCCTGGAAGTCGCTGCGCGACTCGCCCGATTCGCGCTACGTCGGCCTCTGCATGCCGCGCGTGCTGTCCCGCCTGCCCTACGGCGCGAAGACGAACCCGGTCGACGAGTTCGCCTTCGAGGAGGAGACCGACGGCCATACGGGCGACAAGTACGGCTGGATGAACGCCGCCTACGCGATGGCGACCAACATCAACCGCGCCTACAAGGAATGCGGCTGGACCGTGCGCATCCGCGGCGTCGAATCGGGCGGCGAGGTCGAGAACCTGCCGAGCCACACCTTCCCGACCGACGACGGCGGCGTGGACATGAAGTGCCCGACCGAGATCGCGATCTCGGACCGGCGCGAGGCCGAGCTCGCCAAGGCCGGCCTGATCCCGCTCATCCATCGCAAGAACACGGACAAGGCGGCCTTCATCGGCGCGCAGTCGCTCTACAAGCCGAAATCCTTCTTCGGGAAGGACGGCGTGGACGCGACGGCGGCGGACAACCTCTCGTCCCGCCTGCCCTACATGTTCGCCGTCAGCCGGTTCGCGCACTACCTGAAGGTCATGGTCCGCGACAAGATCGGCTCGACCAAGGAGAAGGAGCAGCTGGCCCGCTGGCTCTCCGAATGGATCGCCGACTACGTCGATCCCAACCCGGCCCTCTCGGACGAGACCGTCAAGGCGAAGCGCCCCCTCGCGGCCGCCAAGATCGAGATCTTCGAGGACGAGGAGAACCCCGGCTACTACTCGGCGAAGTTCTTCCTCCGCCCGCACTTCCAGCTCGAGGGCATGGACATCGGCATGAGCCTCGTCTCGCGCCTTCCGGGCGCCGCGAAATAAGAACAGTCCAGCCTAACAAGTCATGCCGCCGAGTGTGAAATCGCACTGCCAACATTTCGGCGGCATGGCATAAGCATAGTCGCCGCGATGGAACAGGTTCGCGCGGGCGGAGGATAAGCCGATGGCTATGGACATGTTCTTGAAGATCGAAGGCGCGGACGTCAAAGGCGAGTCGAAGGACAGCGTGCACAAGGGCATCTTCGACGTGCTCGCGTGGTCGTGGGGCATGAGCAACAGCGGCAGCGCGCACCAGGGCGGCGGCCAGGGCGCCGGCAAGGTCAACGTCCAGGACGTCAGCTTCACCAAGTACGTCGACAAGGGATCCTGCGATCTCTACTTCGCCGCCTGCAAGGGAACGCACTTCTCCAAGGCGACCCTGACGGTCCGCAAGGCCGGCGACAAGCCGCTCGAGTACTTGAAGATCATCATGGAGAACCTGATCATCTCGTCCATCTCGACCGGCGGCTCGGGCGGCGAGGATCGGCTGACCGAGAACGTCACGCTGAACTTCGAGAAGTTCAAGGTCGAGTACGTCGAGCAGACCGAGAAGGGTGGCACGGGCGACAAGCCGAAGATGGGCTGGAACATCGCCGAGAACGCGACTTACGCCTGAGAACGGGCTCGACGACGACCGTCGGATCGCGACAACGTTGGGGTGCGGCGTATCGGGACGCCGCACGGGGCCCGGTCGGAACGGCCGGGCCGCTTCGTTGCGCGGACCGTCGGCTCCGCCCAGCTGAGGAGTAGGATCGTGGCCGGTGCGCCCAAGACGTCGAGCATGCGGATGCCCCTCATGGGCGCGTTCCGGACGGCGTTCGACACCCACGACGCGAAGCGGCGGGTCGACGAGCGCGACGAGGGCGGCGAACGGGTGCTCGCGGGCCGGCGGGCCAGCGGCCGCGGCGCCATCTCCGAGGCCGTGCTGCAGAAGGTCGTGTCCGACGACCTCGAGATGCTGATGAACACGACGAACCTCGAGTCCACCCTCGACCTCGGCGACTTCGCGGAGGCGCGCCGGTCGATCATCAACTTCGGCATTCCCGACGTCGTGCACCGCACGACGAACGCCTACGACATCCAGGAGATCTCGGGCGAGATCGGCGCCGCCCTGGCCGTGTTCGAGCCGCGGCTCGAGCCCGCCACGATCCGGGTCGAGGCCGACACGCGCGACGATTCCAACACGCTGCGGGTGCGGTTCCTGGTGCGGGCGGACCTGCGCTGCGACCCGCTGAACCTTCCGGTCGAGTTCGTGGCGGACGTCGAACGCGACACGGGCAAGATCCTCGTCAGCAGCCGCTGACGTGGCGGCCGATCTCGACACGGGGGCCGTCGCCGCCTCCCCTCCGGGATGCGGGCGCGCGCCGCGGCGCACGCCATGAACCGCGAGTTCCTCGACCTCTACAACCGCGAACTGAAGCTCCTGCAGGAGCAGGCGCGCGAGTTCGCGGACGAATTCCCCGGCATCGCCGAGCGCCTCGGCGGCCTGCTCGAGGACCGGACGGATCCGATGATCGCGGGCCTCCTCGAAGGCTCGGCCTTCCTGGCCGCCCGCGTCCAGCTGAAGCTCAAGCACGAGTTCCCGGAATTCAACCAGAACCTGCTCGAGCAGCTCGTCCCGAACTACCTCGCCCCGACGCCCTCGGCCCTGCTCGCCAGGATCCACCCGCCCTTCGGCGACCCCGCCCTCAGGGAGGGCCGGACCATCGCCCGCAACGCCGCCATGGAGGCGACCTATCGCGAGCGCGACCGGCGGGTCTCCTGTCGCTTCCGGCTCGCCGCCCCGCTCGCGCTCTGGCCGTTCGACGTCGTCGGCGCCGAGTATCACGGCTCGCCGGGGCCCCTGCAGGCGCTCGGGCTCGCGACCACGCCCGAGATGGTGGCGGGCCTGCGGCTCACCCTGACGCACCGCGCCGCGCCCGACCGCGAGGACGAACCCTCCGACCGGGAGGCCGCCACGCGGCCGGAGCTCTGGTTCGCCGGCT
>JAEUAC010000415.1 GCA_019695455.1 Methylorubrum extorquens
ACCCGCGTCATCCCGGCCCGGCTTCGCGGCCGCCGCCTCCGGGGCGAAGGCGAGGCCCGCGTCGAGATCATGCTGCACCGGCGGATGGGCCCGGCCGCCTGGCGGGCCTTCGCCCGGCCGGCGAAGAAGCTCGCGCCCGGCGACCGCATCCTGTTCGGGGAGGTCGGGACGCTGGAGGCCGTGGTCGAGGACCGGGCGCCCGGCGGCGATACCGGCCTCGCCTTCTCGCTGTCCGGTCCGGCGCTCGATGCCGCGATCGCCCGGCTGGGCGAGGTGCCTCTGCCGCCCTACATCGCGGGCCGGCGTCCCGCCGACGCGCGCGACCTCGCGGATTACCAGACCCTCTACGCGGCCCGGGACGGGGCGGTCGCGGCGCCGACGGCCGGCCTCCACGTGACGGCCGACCTCATGGCCCGGCTCGCCGAAAAGGGGGTCTCGACCCACGGCGTCACGCTCCATGTCGGGGCCGGGACCTTCCTGCCGGTGACGGCGGACACGACCGACGAGCACCGGATGCACGCCGAATGGGGCGACGTCGACGACAGGACCGCGTCCGCCCTCAACGCGGCCCGGGCCGCCGGCGGCCGCATCGTCGCGATCGGCACGACGTCGCTTCGCCTCCTCGAGAGCGCGACCGGAGAGGACGGGATCGTCCGGCCCTTCCGCGACGCGACGGACATCTTCATCACGCCCGGCTACCGGTTCCGCGCCGTGGACCTCCTCATGACCAACTTCCACCTGCCGCGCTCGACCCTGTTCATGCTGGTCTCCGCCTTCGCGGGGCTGGACCGCATGCGGGCCGCCTACGCGCACGCGATCGCCTCCGGCTACCGCTTCTACTCCTACGGGGACGCGTCGCTCCTCTCCCGGGCCGACCTCGCGTGACGCCCGGCGTGACCTTCACGCTCGCGGCGACCGACGGTCCGGCCCGGACCGGCGCCATCGCGATGCCGCGCGGCACGATCCGCACGCCCGCCTTCATGCCGGTCGGCACCGCCGGGACCGTGAAGGCGCTCTATCCCGAGCAGGTCCGCGGCACCGGCGCCGACATCGTGCTCGGCAACACCTACCACCTGATGCTGCGGCCCGGCGCCGAGCGCGTCGCCCGGCTCGGCGGCCTGCACGCCATGATGAACTGGACGGGGCCGATCCTCACCGATTCCGGCGGCTTCCAGGTCATGTCGCTCGCGGCCCTGCGGAAGATCGACGAGACGGGCGTGACCTTCCGGTCGCATATCGACGGATCGCAGCACGCGCTCTCGCCCGAGCGCTCGATCGAGATCCAGACGCTGCTCGGGGCCGACATCCAGATGCAGCTCGACGAATGCGTGCGGCTGCCCTGTTCCGACGACGTCGCGGACAAGGCGATGCGGCTCTCGCTGCGCTGGGCCGAGCGCTCCCGGACGGCCTTCGGCTCGCAGCCCGGCCGCACCCTGTTCGGCATCGTGCAGGGCGGCGCCGTCGATGCCCTGCGGGTCGAGAGCGCGCGCGCGCTCGTGGCCATGGATCTCGGCGGCTACGCGGTCGGCGGCCTCGCGGTCGGCGAGCCGCAGGCCGAGATGCTGCGCATCCTCGAGACCACGCTGCCGCACCTGCCGGCGGAGAAGCCGCGCTACCTGATGGGTGTCGGCACGCCCGACGACATCGTGGAGGCGGTCCGGCGCGGGATCGACATGTTCGACTGCGTGATGCCGACGCGGGCCGGGCGCCACGGGCAGGCCTATACGCGCTTCGGCCGGCTCAACCTGCGCAACGCGCGCCACGCGGACGACCCGGCGCCGCTCGATCCCGGCTCGACCTGCCCGGCGGCGGCCACCTATTCGCGAGCCTACCTGCATCACCTCGTCCGGTCGGGCGAGATCCTCGGCATGATGCTGCTGTCGTGGAACAACGTCAGCTACTACCAGGACCTCATGCAGACCCTCCGGACCGCCATCGCGGCCGGGACGCTGGACGACACCGTGGCGGCCATCCGCGAGGATTGGGCGCGAGGTGCGGCCGGATCAGCGGCCTGAGAGCGTGACGTAGAGCCCCGCCGGATCGTCGCGCCCCGTCGCGACCGCGGCCCCGAGGGCGGCGACGATGCGGGCCGCCTCCGGCTGGCGGTAGTGCAGCTTGTCCCAGTACCGGCTCCCGTCGCGCGTGAGCGCGGACGGCAGGCGGAAATCCACCAGCGTCGTGCGGGGTCGCGCGGCGATGTCCCGGATGCGGGCCTTGCAGGCGGCATCCGCGTCGCCGGCGCCCGTCCCGGGCCGAGCCTGCGCGGCGACGTGGATCGGCGGCAGCAGGAGCACGAGACGCGTCTCCGCCGGCAGCTCGCCGACGAAGTCCTTCAGCCAGCCGAGCGCGGGCAGCCGGCCCGGCGCGGAGGCGGCCGGGGCCGGCTCGGGCGCCCGGATGTGGGACGCGGCGCGGTCCGGGTCGTAGAGCGCGTCCGGCGGGAGGAAGTTCTCGTAGCCGTCGCGGCGGACGCGCTCCGGCATCCGGCCGAGCCGGTTCAGCACGACGCGGATCGCGATCTCGACGCTGCGCAGGCTGAGGAGCTCGGGCCAGTCGTTCCAGGCGACCTCGTCGTAGAAGACGGCCGGAAAGGCCCGGAACGTGACGCGCTTGCCCGGACGGTCCGCATCCGGCTCGCACCAGTTCCGGTCGAGCCCCATGACCACCGTCGCGGGCGCCGGATGGTGCCGCAGGAAAAGCCGGGCGAGCTGCAGCTGCTCCCACGGGGTGCCGGCGTTGAGGCCGAGATTGGCGAAGCGGCCGCCGAGCGTCGCGTCGAGATCCTGCGGGTCGAGCAGGCGGATCGTCGACGTGCCGAACACGGCCGAGTCGAACCGGTCGCTCCGCGCGAGCTGCGGGTACATGGCGCGCGCGTCGATATCCATGATCGGCCGGGCGGCGCCGGCCCGGATCCCGTAGGGATCGATCGCGGCGAGGAGCGCGACGACGAGCGCCAGCAGGCCGGCCGCGACGCCCAGCGTCGTGCCGACGAAGCTCCCCCACGGAAGCCGCTCCCGCCCGCGGGTCGTCCCCCGGCCGGGGGTCGGTGTCTCGCCCATGGCGCCTCCTAGCCCGCCGCGGCCGCGCGGGCGAGGCCGCCGATTGACCCTCGGGGCGGCTTGCCCCAAGAGAGCGGCGAGCGAGCGCGTAGCTCAGCCGGTAGAGCAACGGACTTTTAATCTGTAGGTCCTGGGTTCGAGTCCCAGCGCGCTCACCATCTTGCAGCCCGAAATGGCCCGGATGATCGCCGTCGAAATCGGGACCGCGTCGTGATCGTCAGGAGCCTCGTTCTCGCCGCGGCGCTCGCCGGGGCCGTTGGACCCGTGGCGGCCGAACCGGACCTCGGCAGGCTTCCGCTGCGCGCGACGCTCCCGGGCGAGACGGACGCGGCGCCCGCCGCCGCGCCGACACCCGAGCCCGTCCCTCCTCAAGCCTCGCCCGTCCTGCCGCCGTCGCGGGAATGCGGCACGCAGGCCGCCCTCTACGGCGCCGGCGCCCAGAAGGTCTGGGTCACGCGGATCGGCACCGTCTCGTGGCGCAATCCGCTCAGGCCCATGGCGCCCGAATCCCTGCAGGTCGTGCAGGTGGCCGTGAACGGCCGCGCGGGATCCGCCTACGGTCCCGATTTCGAGACGCTGCAGCAGGGCGATCCCGCCGGCCTCGGCGGCGCCGATCCGGTCCGCTGGGCCGGCGCGCTCGGCGACGTCCCGCCGACCCTGCGGGTCATCGCCGACGACGGCCGCGTGCTGGTCGGACCGCTCGACTTCGTGAGCTGCGGCGCGGCCCCCAAGGTCGCCCGGACCTCGGCGCGGCCGGAGCGCCGCCGCGCCGTGCCGGACGAGGGGCAGGCGCCCGAGCGGTCGCTCGCGCGGCCGCCCGCGGAGGGCGCGCGCGCGACGCGGCGGGAGGCGCCGCGCGCGCCCGGCCTGCCGATGCCGCAGGGTGCCATTCCCTGACGACCGACGGTCGAGCTTGACCGGAACCAAACCGACTCGTCCGACGCTATTGCGCCGACAGGGCCGGGCATCTCGGCCGACCGCATCGGAATGCCACCATGACGATCGTTCCCGCCCCGCCGATCCGCCTCGCCACGCGCTTCGCGGGCTTCATCGCCTCGACGGTCGCGACCGTGTCGCTGATGGTCCTGTTCGCCTGAACCGGGTTCAGGCCCGCGCCGTTCCCTTCGCCAGGAACCGCTCGAAGGCGGCCCTCGCCTCCGGCGACCGAAGGCCCTCGTCGAACGCCTCGAATTCGCGCCGCATCGCCTCCCGCAACGCGGCGCGGTCGCCGCGGAGGAGCCGACGCGTCGCCCTGATCGCGCCGGGAGGCTTCGCGGCCAGCGCTTCGGCCGCCTCCAGGGCGCGTCCGACCAGCGCGTCGGGGTCCACCACCTCGTTCGCGAGGCCGAGCCGCACGGCCTCGGCGCCGTCGTAGGGCAGGCCCAGCATCAGGATCTCGGTCGCCTTGGCGGGCCCGACGCGGCGCGGCAGCAGGTAGCTCGAGCCCGCCTCCGGCACGAGGCCGAGATCGACGAACGGCATGCGGAACGTCGCCCGCGCGGTCACGTAGACGAGGTCGCAATGCAGCGTCAGCGTCGCTCCGACGCCGATCGCGAGCCCGTCGACCGCGGCGACGAGCGGGATCTCGCAGCCGGCCAGCGCCTCGATGAAGAGGCGGGCGGGAGGGGCCTCCCGCGGACCCTCGGCCTGCGCGGCCGCCAGGAAGTCCGCGAGGTCGTTGCCCGCCGTGAAGACGCCGTCGCTGCCGGCGAGGACCACGGCCCCCACGCCGTCGCGGGCGGCCTCCGTCAGCGCGTCCGCCATGGCCCGGTACATGGCGCCCGTGAGCGCGTTCTTCTTCGCCGGGCGGCGGATCCGCACGAGCCGCACGCGCTCGCTCGGGGCCGTCACGTCGATCTCGGTCTCCATGTCGGTTCCTCCCGGCGTTTCGGGAACGGAGCCCGGCCGACGCCGCGAATTCAAGGCTTTTCGATCCGGCCGTCTTAACGATCCCGCGGCTATGGCGGTCTCCGAGGAGATCGACCGGTGCCGAACTACGCGCTCGAAGACGTGAAATGGGGTGGGGCGGCGCAGGGTTCGCCCGGCGGGACCGTCTCCTGGGCGGTGACGGCCAGCGTCCCGGCCGCCTTCGTGTCCACCATCGCGTCGGCCTTCGCGGCCTGGTCGGCGGTGGCGAACATCGGCTTCGTCCAGACCGCATCGGTCGCCGCGGCCAAGATCGTGCTCGGCCTCGGCGCGATCGACGGGCCGAACAGCATCCTCGGCATGGCGAACTACAGCTTCTCGGGCCCGTCCCTGCTCCATGCCGACGTGACGTTCGACACGGCCGAGAACTGGGCCGGCGCGGGGCTGTCAGCCTCCAGCCCGTCGGGCGCGAAGCTCTACTACGTCGCGGTCCACGAGATCGGCCACGCGCTCGGGCTCGACCATTACAACGGCGCGACGGCCGTGATGAACTCGTACCTGTCGCCGTCGCTCTCGGGCCTGACGGCCTCGGACGTCGCCGGCATCCAGGCGCTCTACGGCAAGGCCGCGAATTACGTCGCGCCGGCGCTCCAGGACGCGGGCGGCCTCCACGCCGTCTTCCGGTTCAACGAGACGAGCAAGGGCCAGCACTTCTACACGACCGATCCGGCCGAGAAGGCGGCCATCGTCGCCGGCCTGCCGAACTTCGCCTACGAAGGCGCCCAATGGGCGACGCCGAGCAAGGGCGCCGACACGCTCGCCGTGTTCCGCTTCCTCGACACGACGTCGGGCAGCCACTTCTACACGTCGAGCACCCTCGAGCGCGACACGACGATCGCGACCCTGAAGAACTACCAGTTCGAGGGCGTCGCCTTCCAGGTCTACGCGCAGGCCGGCGGGGAGGGCACCTTCCAGCTCGACCGCTTCTTCAACAAGGTCTCGGGCGAGCACCATTACGCCGCCAGCGCCGCCGAATCGGCGGGCATCAAGGCGGGTCTCGCCGGCGCCGGCTGGGTCTACGAGGGGGTGGGCTTCACGGTGCACGTCGCCACGCCGGACCTGTTCGCCTGAGGCGGCGAACGGCGGCGCTGCAGCCGATTCGCAGGGAGTCGCCGAAGGCGCGCATCCGCCGCGGTTCGGGCCTTGCTGGATGTCGGAGTCCGGAAAAGGGCTTCGGGCCGCTCGGGGTCACGGCGGCGTATAGCCTGCCGGCCGCCCGATCGCGATCTTAAGAGAAGGCCGCCCTAGAATTGGTGCGGTCGAGAGGACTCGAACCTCCACGACTTTTGGTCA
>JAEUAC010000117.1 GCA_019695455.1 Methylorubrum extorquens
GGGATCGTCGCGAGGACGCGCCGGCCGATATAGGTCAGCATGGGGACACGGCACCGGAACGGTCGCTCCTCCCCGCGGTCGGGGAGGAGTCGGGTCGCGCGTCGGCGGGACCCGAAGGGAGGCTGGCGGGGCGCGACGGCCTGCGGGGATGCAGGCCAAGCGCGAGGGCGGCCGTCGGGGCGGCCTGCCCGGACTCGCCCCGTGACCGGGGCGAGTCGATGCGCTCGGCGGCCATCAGGCCGTCTTCGACACGCCCCAGGCGAAGGGGATCGGGCCCTTCTGCACGCCCGTCACGGTCTTGCGCCACGCCTGATAGGTCAGGAAGAAGCCGGTCGGCGCGAAGATCGCGTAGTCGAGCGCGTCCTTGTTCAGCTTGCGCATCGCGGCCTTCTCCTCGTCCAGGTTCTTGGCCTCGAACCATTCGACGATGTCGCCCTCGATGGCGGGCGAGTCCGGCCAGCCGAACCAGGCCTTCTCGCCGTTGGCCCGGATGGCCGCGTAGGCGGCCGGATTGATGCAGTCGGCGCCCGCGTGCCAGGTGTGGAACATGTTCCAGCCGCCCTGGGAGGGCGGGGTCTTCATGGCGCGGCGCGTGCCGGTCGTGCCCCAGTCGGTCGCGACGAAGTCGACGTTGAAGCCGATGCGCTTGAGGAGGTCGGCCGTCACCTCGCCGAAGGCCTTCGTGATGGTCTGGTCCTGGGCGACGACGCAGACGACGGGCTCGCCCTTGTAGCCCGACTCGGCGAGCAGCTTCTTCGCCGCGTCGATCGAGTGCATCTTCAGGATCTCGCCGCCCTCCTCGTTGTAGAGGGGCGTGCCGGGCGTGAAGAAGCCGGGCAGCGGCTTCCAGAGCGCGTTGTCGTCGCCGACCAGCGCCCGCATGTAGTCTTCCTGGTTCATGCCGGCCAGCACGGCCCGGCGCGCCTTCACGTTGTCGAAGGGCGGGAACAGCGTGTTCATCCGGAAGGAGCCGATGTTGCCGAGCGGATCGGCGATGTCGACGTCGATGTTGCGGTTGCGCCGCAGCAGCGGCACGAGGTCGGGCAGCGGGCTCTCGAGCCAGTCCACCTCGCCGTTCTGGAGCGCGGCCGCCGCGGTCGCCGGGTCGGGCATGATCACCCATTCGATCCGGTCGACCAGGATGCGCTTGCCGCCGGCGAGCCAGGAGGCCGGCTCGTCGCGCGGCACGTAGCCGTCGAACTTCGCGAACACGGCCTTCGCGCCCGGCACCCATTCCTCGCGCACGAAGCGCATCGGCCCCGAGCCGACGAACTCCGTGATCTGCTTGAACGGGTCCGTGACGGCGATCCGCTCGGGCATGACGAAGCAGCAGGGCGCGTTGTTCTTGCCCAGCGCCAGTAGCATCTTGGGATAGGGCTTCGACAGGACCCACTTGAAGGTGCGGTCGTCGACCGCGACCAGCTCCTTCTGGATGGCGCGCAGCATGAGGCCCATCGGGTCGCGCGCCGACCAGCGGATCAGGGACGCGATCACGTCCTTCGACGTCACGGCCTCGCCGGTGTGGAATTTCAGGCCGGACCGGAGCTTGAACGTCCAGGTCAGGCCGTCGCCCGAGACCTCCTCCGTCTCGACCATCTGGCGCTGCGGCACGAGGTTCGCGTCCACGCCGTAGAGCATGTCCCACACGAGGACCGCCGCGTTCCGCACGACGTATTGCGTCCCCCAGATCGGATCGAAGTTGGCGAGGTTCGCCTGCGGCACGAAGCGCAGCGTGCGGGCGTTCGCGCCCTGCGCGATCGCCGGCATCGGGAAGGCCGCCGCGGCGGACGCGCCGACGAGGCCGCCCAGGAGCAGGCGACGATCCATGGAGCTGGTCATGTGTTCCCCTCTCGACGCTTCGCGCCTTTGCTTGGGTCCAGCATGCATCGTGCCAGGAGGTGCGGCAAGCTGCGCCGCACCGTGGGCGCGATCCCGGCCGGTCCGCGTCCTACGATCGCGTGAACGCAGGAACGGCGGCGCCCGGGTCACGTTGGCGGGCATCGACGGGAGAGGATTGCGCCATGGACGACAACCGCGTCTGGAGCTTCGAGGAGAGCCTGTGGACGGCCGACGAGGCGCATTACCGGGAGCTCATCGATCCCGAATGCCTCATGGTCGTTCCGCAGCCGCCCTTCGTTCTCGGCGGCGAGGAGGCCGTGAAGGCGGTCTCGCAGACGCCGCGCTGGGCGGAGGTCGTCCTGTCGGACCGTCGCGTCTCGCGCCCGCAGGAGGGCCTGATCGTGATCGCCTACAAGGCCGAGGCGAAGCGGGGCGAGGAGGTCTACGTCGCCCATTGCACCTCGACGATCCGGCGGATCGAGCACGAGGTCTGGCGCGTCGTTCAGCACCAGCAGACCCCGCCGCTCGTGGCGCAGGCACAGAAGACCTGACCGGTCCTTTCCGGGCCGCCGTCCTTGCGGGCAGGATGGCCGGACGACAGAGCGTCTGGTGCGGGCCGTCCGGACGGCCCGCACGCTTCCGCCGGACGTCCAGGATGGCATCGCCCGGATCGTCCCGACCTTCGCGGGCGATGATGCGCCGGCCGACGACCTGACCACGGCCGAGGTCGAATCCCTCGCTGAATCGCGCGATCAGGCGCGACGGGGGGAGGTCTCGCCGGATGCGGACGTCGCGGCCGTCCGGGCGAAGCATGGGCTGTGAGACTGCGGATCACGGCTAAGGCGGCCGTCGAACTCGACCCTGGTCGCCTTGCCGATCGCCTGAGCCCGACGGTTCGCGCCGGGCATCGGTGCCTCGAGCGCCGAAGTCGTCCCGATCGGGAGGGGCCGGACCTCTCAGGCCGGGTGCCACCAGCGGCCGGCGAGGACGACGCCCGCGCTCGCGATCTTCCTGTCGCCGACGAGATGCTCGCCCGTGACGTCGACATAGTCGAACGCGCCCTCGTCGATGCGCAGGATGGTCGCGTCGCCGACGCCGCCCGGCCCGAAGGTGCCGAGTTCGGGCCGCTTCATGGCCATGGCGGCGTTGACCGTCGAGGCGGCGATCACGCGGTCGAGCGGCATGCCGAGGCAGAGGAACTTCGACAGCGTCGTCACCTGGTCGAAGGCCGGCCCGTCGATGCAGAGCGTGTGGACGTCGGACGAGATCGTGTCGGGCTCGAACCCGTTCGCCAGCATGGCGCGGGTGGTCTTGAACGAGAACGAGCCCTTGCCGTGGCCGATGTCGAAGATGACGCCCCGGCGGCGCGCGTCGAGCACGGCGTCCTTCACGCGACCCTGGCCCGTGATCGGCGCGTTCGGGAAGGGCCGGAAGGCATGCGTGAGCACGTCCCCGGGCCGCAGCATCGCCAGCACCTCCTCGTAGGAGGGCGGCGGATGGTCGATATGCGCCATCACGGGCATGCCGATCTCCTCGGCGAACTGGAGGGCGATGTTGAGCGGCACCGTGCCCGACGTGCCCGAGGCGTGGAGGCCGAAGCGGACCTTGATCCCCACGATCAGGTCGCGGTTGGCGTCCGCCACCTCGGCGCAGTCGACCGGGTTCATCAGCGTCAGTTCGCGGCTCTCGCCCACCATGACGCGCTTGTCGAAGCCGTAGATGCCCGCATGCGAGACGTGCAGGTAGGCGAGGATGCGGACGGGCGAGGGCTCGATGACGTGCTTGCGGAAGCCCATCCAGTTGCCCGGCCCGGCAGAGCCCGTGTCCACGGCCGTCGTGACGCCGCTCGTACGGCAGAACTCGGCCGCGTCGATCCCGAGCGAGGTGCCGCCCCAGTAGACGTGGGTGTGCAGGTCGATGAGGCCCGGCACGACGACGTGGCCGGACACGTCGCGCACCTCCGTCGCCTCCCCGAGACCGGTGCCGATCGCCGCGACGGTGCCGCCCGCGAAGGCGATGTCGGCCTGCGTGTCGAGCGACTGGGACGGGTCGAGGACGCGGCCGCCCTTCAGGATCAGATCGTAGGCCAGGGTACCCTCCGGGGCTGCTTCGCGTCGGATGGGCGAGGCATAGAGCCTCGCGCCCGCTCACTCCACCTTGATGCCGGCCTCGCGCACGACGCGCCCCAGCGCTCCGTGTCGGCGGCGATGAGCCGGGCGAGCGCGGCCGGGCCGCCTCCCGCCGGCGCCGCGCCCTGGCTCTCCAGCGCGGCGCGCGTGTCGGGCTGGGCGAGGATCGCGGCTACGTCCTCCGCGATCGACCGCACGATCGGCTCCGGCGTGCCGGCGGGAGCCATGAGGCCGTACCAGGAGATCGCCTCGAAGCCGGGGAGGCCGGCCGCCTCCGCGAGCGTCGGGACGTCCGGGAAGAGGGGGCTGCGGTTCGCGCTCGCGATGGCGAGCGCCCGCACCTGCCCGCCCTCCACGAGCGGCTTCGCGGTCGAGACCTGGGCGAAGGTGAGCGAGACCTCGCCCCGCATGACGTCCGTCAGGGCCGGCGACACGCCGCGATAGGGCACGTGCCGCATGGTGAAGCCGGCGCCGCGCGCGAACAGCGCGGCCGCCAGATGGGCGAGCGAGCCCGCGCCCGGCGTCGCGTAGGTGAGCGCCCCCGGCTCGCGCCGGCCCGCCGCCACGAGGTCCGCGACCGAGCGCCAGGGCGACCCCGCCGCCACGACGAGCAGGTTCTCGACCCGCGCGATCTCGGTCACGGGCACGACGTCGCGCGCCATGTCGTAGGGCAGGGACGGGAAGAGGGCCGGGTTCACGGCCGCGTTGCCGACCGGCACGAGGCCGAGCGTCAGCCCGTCGGGCGGCGCCTTGGCGAGGGCCGCCATGGCGATGTTGCCCTGCGCGCCCGTGCGGTTCTCCACCGTCACGGGCTGGGACCAGCGGGCGGCGAGCCGGTCCGCCGCCAGCCGGGCGAGGGCGTCCGGCGCGCCGCCCGCCGCGAAGCCGACGAGGATGCGCACGCCGCGGTCGGGGAAGCCGTCCGCGGCCGCGGGGATTGCCGGCGGCAGGAGAAGGGACGCGGCGAGGAGCAGCGCGGGACGCAGGCGGAGCAAGGGCGGCCTCGGGGTGGGACGGA
>JAEUAC010000195.1 GCA_019695455.1 Methylorubrum extorquens
GCCGCGCTCTCCTCGACCTCCGCCGGGACGAGCGGAGAGGTGGGGGCCCGGCCCGGACCAACCCTCCGCCGCTCACCCCGGCGCAGGCCGGGGCCCACCGCCGGGCAGGGCGCGGCGGCGGACGGGCTGGATCCCGGCCTCCGCCGGGACGAGCGGAGAGGTGGGAGCCCGGCCCGGACCAAGCCTCCGCCGCTCACCCCGGCGCAGGCCGGGGCCCATTCCCGGGGCGCGGCCGCGGTCCGGTCGAGCCCGTCCGGCTGGACGCCCTTCCGGGTCTCGGGGCATAGGGGCGCGGTCCGCCCGTCCGGGCGCTTCGCCGAAGGACCGACCGTGCCCGATCAGCCGCTTCCGTCCGCGCATGTGCGCGCCGAGGTGCTCGTCCAGGCGCTGCCGCACATGCAGCGCTACGACCAGGCGACCGTCGTCATCAAGTATGGCGGCCACGCCATGGGCGACCGCGAGGCGGCGGAGGATTTCGCCGAGGACATCGTGCTGCTCGAGCAATCGGGCCTGAAGCCGATCGTCGTCCACGGCGGCGGGCCGCAGATCGGCCGCATGCTCGACAAGCTGGGCATCCGGTCCACGTTCGAGGGCGGGCTGCGCGTCACGGACGAGGCGACCGTCGAGGTCGTCGAGATGGTCCTCGCCGGGTCCATCAACAAGCAGATCGTCGGCTGGATCTCGGCGGAGGGCGGCCGGGCCGTCGGCCTCTGCGGCAAGGACGGCAACATGGTCACGGCCCGCAAGGCCGTGAAGACCGCCATCGACCCCGATTCGAAGATCGAGCGCGAGCTCGATCTCGGCCTCGTGGGCGAGCCGGACGTGGTGGACCGCGCCGTGCTGGACGCGGTGCTGAAGGCCGAGCTGATCCCCGTGATCGCGCCCGTCGCGGCCGGCCGGGACGGCAAGACCTACAACGTCAACGCCGACACGTTCGCGGGCGCCATCGCGGGCGCCATGGGGGCGAAGCGCTTCCTGCTGCTGACGGACGTGCCGGGCGTCCTCGACAAGGACAAGAAGCTGATCCCGGAGCTGACCGTCGACCAGTGCCGCCGCCTGATCGCGGACGGCACCATCACGGGCGGCATGATCCCGAAGATCGAGACCTGCATCTACGCGATCGAGCGCGGCGTGGAGGCCGTCGTGATCCTGGACGGCAAGGTGCCGCACGCCGTCCTGCTGGAGCTGTTCACGGATTTCGGCGCCGGAACGCTGATCCGCGGATGAGGCCGCCCGCCCCTCCCCTCGCGGGAGGGGCGGGCCGCGGCGCCCCTACTGCGCCGGGCCGACGTGGTCGGCCATGGTGGCGCCGCGGGTGCCGAGGGGGCGTTCGCCGCCCGCCGTCGTGTCGCGCGCGGTCTGGTGCTCCATCTCGGCGTTGAACTCGGCGCCGATCAGCACGATGACGATCGAGACCCAGATCCAGACCATGAAGCCGACGCCCGCGCCGAGCGAGCCGTAGACCTTGTTGTAGCTGTCGAAGGACGCGACGTACCAGGAGAAGGCCATGGAGGTCGCGATCCAGAGGAAGGCCGCCGCGACCGAGCCGAGGCTCACCCACTTCCATTCGGCCCGCCGCCGGCTCGGCCCGAACCGATAGACGAGGGTCAGGGCCGCCATGACGATGGCGAGGAGGAGCGGCCAGCGCGCGACGGACAGCACGATCTCGGCCGACCAGGGAATGAACAGGAGCCGCAGCACGATCGGCAGCACCACCACGCTCGCGATGGCCGTGACGACGAACAGGATGGCGCCCATCGTGAACAGGAAGGTCGTGGCATAGAAGCGCACGAGCGAGCGCTTCTCCTTCTCGCCGTAGACGACGTTGAGCGCGTCGAAGAGCGCCCCGATGCCGGAATTGGCGCTCCAGAGCGCCGTCGCGAGACCGATCGCGAAGGCGGTCGACAGCGCCTTCGTCTGCTTCGACACGATGGTGGCGACCTGGTCGCGGATGAGGTCGATCACGCCCTCCGGCAGGATGCCGGCCAGCAGGGCGAGGTGGCCGCCGATGGTGCTGGCGTCGGCGAAGATCCCGTAGAGCGAGACCACGACGGCGACGGCCGGGAAGAAGGACAGGAGCGTGAAGAAGGCCACGCTGCCGGCGGTGGCGAAGACGCGGTCCTCCGGGATCGCCAGCGCGATGCGCCAGGCGATGTCCCGCCAGCCGAGCGCCGGGATGGCGAGCGGCTGGGCGGCGTCGCGGCCGCGGCCCGGCTCCTGCGCGCGCGCGAAGTCGCTCGCGTCCGGCCGGGCGGCGTCCTTGCGGTCGATCTTGGTGCGCCAATCCTCGGCGCGGTGCGGGGCCCGGTCGGGAACGGTTCCGTCCATCGTGGCGGTCATCCTGGTCCGCCCCATTTACGGCCAAGGACCGCCCGCGGGTGTTGTGGACGGGTGACAGGTGCCCCCTCTCGTTCGCGGCCGGGACGTGACGGGCCCGGCCCGAGCGGGTAGCGTCTCGCCCATGCAAACGAAGTCGCCGTCGGCCGCAGCGGCCCCGGCCGGAGACGTGATGGTTCGCGTGCGTCGGCCGCGGAGAGGAACCCTGGCCCTCGGCGTCGCGGTGGCGGCGGCGCTCGCCGGGGCCGGCGCGCCCCCGGCCGCCGCCTTCAACCTCTTCGGGCTGTTCGGCTCGGACGAGACGCCGGAGCCGTCGGCCGCTGCCCTCCCCTACGAGGTGGAGTTCGAGTCGCGCGGCGAGGACGGCCTGGGCTCGCGCATGCAGAGCGCCTCGAACCTCTACGCGCTCCGGCGGGACGCCCCGCCGGACGGCGACGTGCTGGTGCAGCGGGCCCGGGCGGATTTCGCCCCCATCATCGATGCGCTGTGGGGCGCGGGCTACTACGACACCCGCGTCGTGATCACGATCGCGGGAGTGCCCTTCGAGATCGGGCAGTCGACGGACGGCGGCGCGGCGCGGGCCGCCGAGGCCTACCGGGGCCGGGGCCGCGTCCCCGTGAAGGTCACGGCCGATACGGGGCCGCTCTTCCGCCTGCGCGACGTGCAGGTGATCGACGAGCGCCGCCGCGCGCCCTTCCCGCCGGAGGAGCTGCCGCCCCGCGTGCTGAAGCTCGCGCCGGGCGACCCGGCCGTGGCGGCCGACGTGCGGGCCGGCACGGCGCGCCTCGTCGACTATTTCCGCGGCCAGTCCTACCCGCTCGTGAAGTCGCCCGAGCCGTCGCCCGTCGTCGACCACGCGGCGGATTCGATGGACGTCGCCTTCCAGGTCGATCCGGGACCGAAGGCCGGCTTCGGCGCCGTGACCCTGAAGGGGCCGCAGGGCTTCGACCCGGCGATCGTGCGCTCCTTCATCTACCTCGAGCCGGGCGAGCCCTACACGCCGAAGCGCCTGGACGACACGCGGCGCTCGATCGCCAGCATCCCGGCCATCGGCTCCGTCCGCATCCGCGAGGGCGGCGCGCTCGATCCGGACGGCAACCTGCCGATCTTCATCGACGTGTCGGACCGGCTGAACAACGCGGCCGGGATCTCGGCCGGCTACTCGACGCTGGAGGGCCCGAACGGCCGCGTCTACTACGAGAACCGCAACGTCTTCGGCGGGGCCGAGCGGCTGCGCCTGCAGGGGGACGCCTTCCTGGCGCCCCGCAACGACGGCACGCGCCTCAAGTCGATCGGCGACTTCCGCTTCCCGTCCGACGTGGCGCTCCGCTTCACGGCCAGCTTCCTGAAGCCGGCCCTGGGCGGCACGCGGTTCGACTACACGTTCGACGGCCTCGCCGAGCGGTTCCGGACCGGCGGCGGCCGCTTCGGCGGCTACACGGACCGGCTGGGCGGCTTCACGTCCGGCCTCCGCTACCGCTTCAGCGAGGATTTCTCGGTCACCGGCGGCGTCAAGTACGAGCGCGGCAAGACGAGCGACGTCATCTCGAGCGTCTCCTACGAGCTCGTCGGCCTGCCGCTCGGGCTGCGCTTCGACAACACCGACAAGCCGCTCGACCCGACGACCGGCATCCGCGTCATCGCCAACGTCACGCCCTATCCGGGCGCGCTCGGCTCCTCCGTGTCGTTCACGCGGGCCTCGGCCTCCATCTCGGGCTACTACGCCTTCGACGAGGAGGGCCGCTTCGTCCTCGCGGCCCGGGGCGGCGTCGGCAGCTTCCTCGACGCGCCCTCGCGCCTCGACCAGATCCCGGCGAACTACCGCTTCTACGTGGGCGGCGCCGGCTCCGTGCGGGGCTACCGCTTCCAGTCCATCAGCCCGTTCGGGCCGTTCGGCTTCACGGTCGGCGGGCGCTCGTCCTTCGACGCCTCGCTGGAGGCCCGCATCCGCATCACGGACACGATCGGCATCGTGCCCTTCTTCGACGCGGGCGGCGCCTATTCGTCGCAGCTGCCGCGCGTGTTCGGCGACACCCGCATGGCGGCCGGCCTCGGCCTCACCTACACGACCGCGATCGGCCCCGTCCGCCTCGACATCGCGACGCCGCTCAACCCGCGCCGCGGCGACAAGCCGCTCGTCCTCTACGTCTCGATCGGGCAGTCTTTCTGACGATGGCCGACCGACGCTCCCCCGACATCCACACCGCGCCGTGCGCGCCCTTCTCCCCTGGCGGGAGAAGGTGGCACGGCGGAGCCGTGACGGATGAGGGGGCGGTCGGGCCCTGGCGTACCCCTCGTCCGACCCCGGCTGACGCCGGGGCCACCGCCCCCCCTCGCGGGAGAAGGTGGGCCGGAACCGGGCGCGCATCCTCCATCGTCGCGCTGCTCCTCGTCGTCCTGTCCCTCGTCGGCTTCGCGGCCGCGACGGTCGCCCAGGACGGCAGCGACCGGGGCGTGCTGGCGAACCTGATCTCGCGGGCGCTCTCGACGCCGGCGACGCGCGTCTCGATCGGCGCCGTGGAGGGCGCGCTCTCGTCCGACGCCACGATCCGCGACATCGAGATCTCCGACCGCGACGGCGTCTGGCTGAAGCTCGACCGGGCCCGCATCGTGTGGCGGCGCCTCGCGCTCCTGCAGCGTCGGCTCGAGATCGACCGCCTCGAGATCGGCACGATCGACATCGCCCGACGCCCGATCCCCGCCGAGGCCGCGGTCGCCGGCGAGGACGCGCCGCTCCTGCCGGAGCTGCCCGTCAAGGTCGAGATCAAGGACTTCCTGCTGCAGACGCTGGCGCTCGGCGAGCCGATCCTCGGAACGCCGGCCCGCATCGCCATGAACGGCGCGGCCAAGCTCGGAAACCCGCAGGAAGGCCTCGACCTGCGCTTCGACGCGCGCCGCCTCGATGCCGGCGGCACGGTCGCGGCCCGGCTCTCGCTCGTGCCGCAGGGCGAACGCCTGACCCTGTCGCTCGTCGTCGACGAGCCCGCGGGCGGCCTGCTCGCCCGGGCGGCCTCCATCCCGGGCCTGCCCCCCGTGAAGCTCGACCTCGGCGGCGAGGGCACGCTCGACGCCTTCGCGGCCCGCCTCGCCTTCGACGGCGGCCCGGAGATCGGCGCTACCGGCACGACCACCGTGAACCGGCAGGGGACCGCCCGCCGGATCGCGCTCGACCTCCAGGCCCGGATCGCGGGCCTCCTGCCCGAGCTCGCCGCCCCGATCTTCGCCGGCACGACCCGGCTCACGGGCGACGCCCTCTACGCCGACGACGGCGCGATCGCGATCCCGGGCATCGCCCTCGTCGCCTCGGCGGCGCGGCTCGACGTCGCGGGCGGCCTCACGGCCGCCAAGGTCGCGGACCTGCGCGTCACGGCCGCGAACCTTCCGAACGCGGACGGGCGCCGCACGGCGCTCTCCGGCACCGAGATCGGCCGCCTCGCCTTCGACGCCCGGATCACGGACCGGATCGAGGCGCCCCGGGTCGTCGCGACCCTCGCCGTCGAGGACGCCCGGACGGCCAGGGGCCGGCTCGACCGGCTCGACGCGTCCTTCACGTCCGATCCCGCCCCGCCGACGCCCGGCGGACGCAGCCGGCTCCAGATCGCCGCGAACCTGCGGGCGACGGGCCTCGTCCCCGAGGACGCGGCCCTCGCCCGCGCGATCGGGCCGACCGTCACGGCGGACCTGAAGGGGCTCGCGACCACGGACGGCGTGCTGGAGGCGGATCTCGCCGAGATCCGCACGACCACCGTCTCGGCCCGCTATGTCGGGCGCCTCGCCTCCAACGAGCTGCGCGGCCGCCTCGAGGCCTCCGCCGGCGACCTGTCGCGCTTCGCGGGTCTCGCCGGCGTGGCGCTCGCCGGCACGGCGACGGTCGCGGCCGACGTCGAGGGCACGCCGCGGGCCAACCGCTACAACGCCGTGCTGGACGCGAAGCTCGCCCGGTTCGCGACGGGCATCGCGCAGGTCGACGGCCTGTTCGGCGGCCAGGCGGCGCTCGCCGGCACGGCCCGGCTCGCGCCCGACGGATCGGTGCGGTTCGAGGAGATGCGCCTCACGTCCGGCAACGCCACCGCCCGGATCGACGGGGTCGCGGCCCAGACCCCGACCTCCAACCTGACGGTCGCCGTCACGATCCCGGACCTCCGCAAGGTGGACGGGCGCGTCTCGGGCCGGGGCACGCTGACGGGCCAGCTGACTGGCTCGGTGCAGAGCCCGGACGCGGCCCTGCGCCTCGCGGTCGAGAACGCGACCGCCATCGGCCGCCCCGTGCCGCGCCTGATCGCCGACATCGTCGGCCGCGACCTCGTCCGGGCGCCGGACGTGCGCCTGACGCTGAACGGCGAAATCGACCGGAAGCCCGCCCGCGGCACCCTCGGCATCGCGCGGGCGGCCGACGGCACGATCCGGGCGGACGGGATCGACCTCCAGGTCGGCTCGGTCTCGCTGAAGGGCGGCGTCACGCTCGATCCCGCCTTCCTGGCGACCGGCCGGATCATGATCCAGGCCGGCAATCTCGACGACCTGTCGGCCCTGGCCCTCCAGAAGCTCTCGGGCACGCTCGACGCCGACGTGACGCTCGCGACGCCCGCCGGCGGGCAGGACGCCCGCATCGTCGCCAAGGGCGAGCGCATCGCGGGGTTCGGGGCCGTCGTGGACCGCCTGGACGCGAACCTGACCCTCGCCGACATCCGCCGCCGGCCCCGGATCGCCGGCTCGGTCGCGATCGACGAGGCGAGGATCGCCGGCGAGACGATCAGCCGGGTGCGGCTCGACGCCACCGGCACGGACGGCGCCTCGGACGTCGTCCTGACGGCCGCGGCCCGCGGCTTCGCGCTCGACGCCCGGGCCCGCATCGTCCCGGGCGACCGCACCCGCATCGAGATCCTCCAGTTCGGCGCCACCCGCGACGGCCGTCGCATCGCGCTGGCCGGCCCCGCGACCGTGACGCTGGCCGATGGCGGCGCGGAGCTCCGGAACGTCGCGATCGCGCTCGGCAGCGGCCGCCTCTCCGTCGAGGGCAAGGTGGGCTCCGCGCTCGACCTCCGCGTCGAGGCGCGGGCCGTCCCGCTCTCGGCCGCCGACGTCGTCGTGCCCGGCCTCGGGCTCGCCGGCACCTTCGAGGGATCGGCCTCCATCGCCGGCACGCCGTCCCGGCCGACGGGCGAGTACCGGGCGAGCGTGCGCGGCCTCGCCGCGCCGCAGACCCGCAGCCTCGGGCTGCCGCCGACCGACATCACGGCCTCCGGCCGTCTCACGGGCGAGCGCGCCACCATCGACGCGACCGTCGTGGCCGGCCGGGCCGGACAGGTCCGCATCGGCGGCTCGGTCCCGACGGACGGGACCGGCGCGCTCGACGTCACGGTGCGCGGCGGGATCGATGCCGGCGTCGCGACCACGGGTCTCCTGGCCGCCGCCGGTCGCCGCCTCACGGGCCGCGTCGAGATCGACGCCCGGGTCGCCGGCACCCTCGCCGCCCCGCGGGCGAGCGGGACGGCGACGCTGTCGGGCGGCACCTTCACGGACGCCATCCAGGGCACGCAGTTCGGCAACCTCCAGGCCCGCATCGTCGCGCGCGGCGACGAGGTCGTGATCGAGCAGGCCTCGGCCACCGCCCGGAACGGCGGCACGGTCACGGCCTCCGGCCGCGTCCGGCTCGACCCGGGCGCGGGGTTCCCGGGCGAGATCCGGCTCGCGGGCCAGCGGGCCGAACTGACCCGCAGCGCCCTCGCGACCACGGTCGCGAACCTGCAGATCGCGCTCTCGGGTCCCCTGGCGCGGGATCCCCGCGTGACGGGCCGGATCGACATCGTGACGCTCGACGTCACGGTGCCGGAGAACCTCGGCGCCACGCTCGGCCCGCTGCCCAACACGCGCCACCTCAACCCGACCCGGACGGCCCGCGCCCGCCTCGCCCAGAACGCGGCCGCGAAGGGCCGGAACGGCCGCGCCGCGCCCGCCTTCAACGCCTCGCTCGACCTGACCCTGAACGCGCCCGGCCGCATCTACGTGCGCGGGCGCGGCCTCAACGCCGAGCTCGGCGGCAGCATCCGGGTCACGGGCACGCTCGCCCAGCCGGCCATCAACGGCGGCTTCGATCTCCGCTCCGGCACGTTCCAGGTGATCTCGTCGCGGCTCGACTTCACCCGGGGACGGCTCACCTTCTCGGGCGACCTCACGCCGGAGCTCGACTTCGTGGCGAGCACCAACGCGGGCGGTGCCGCGATCGAGATCGCCGTGACGGGCCCGGCCGCCTCGCCGAACTTCGAGTTCCGGTCGAGCCCGGACCTGCCGCGCGACGAGATCCTGTCGCGCCTCCTGTTCAACTCGCCCTCGGGCCAGCTCACCACGGGCCAGGCCCTGGCGCTGGCGCAGGCCGCCGCGCAGTTCTCGGGCGGCGGCGGGGGCGGCGCCTTCGAGGACCTGCGGCGCTCGCTGGGCCTCGGCAGCCTCGACGTCAGCGCCGGCACGGGCGGCCTCGGGGTCGGGGCCAACAAGGCCATCAACGACCGGCTCTCGATCGGCGCGACGGCGGGCGCCACCGGCGCCGGCGTCGGCGCGACGCTCCGCATCACGGACGAGATCAAGCTGAAGGGCGAGTTCTCCGCCCCCGGCGGCTCCTCCGTCGGCATCGCGGCCGAATACGAGTGGTAGGGCGGCCGGACCGGGCCTCGCCATCGCGGACCGCGTCCGCCCGGCGTCGAGGGTCGCCGCCCCGGCCCGAGGACGCCCGGATCGCTCCCGGTCAGGTCGTCTCCGTCGTCCGTCCCGGCCGCAGCTCGCGCCGGCGGCCTCCGAGCGGCGCGCGGGGCAGGAGCGCGGCCAGGACGAGGCACAGGACCGTCGGGGCCAGCCATTCGCCGAGGCGGGCGCCACCCGCCGTCCAGCCGCCCGGCCAGAGCGTGACGAAGAAGGCCGTCGGGTCGCCGAGGAGCGGCTTCAGGGCGCGCTCCGCCTGGGCGGCCTCGCGGGCGTAGAAGAAGAGCGAGACGGCCGCGGCCGCGTGCCAGGCCCAGCCCCGGACCCGGAACGGCTGGAGCAGGCCGGACACGATCGCCATCAGGGCGAACCCGACCACGCAATGCGAGACGACGGGATGGCGGACCACCCAGGCGAGGAGCTCGCTCACGGGGCCGACAGCCCGGCCTCGAAGCCGGCCGCGAGCGCGCGCAGCGCATCCTGGAAGAAGGCCTCGTCCTCCGGATCGGGGAAGAGCACGCCGTTGGAGCGCGACCGCGTCCGCAGGTCCACGGCGAGGACCGGGCATCCGGGTCCGCTTCCGGGCCCGACGCTCTGCGACCAGGAGCGCTCCGGCTCGCCGCCGCGCGCCGTGATCACGACGAGCGCGTTGCGGGCCGGGCCGGCCCCGAGGCGGCGGGCGAGCGCCGCCACGTCGTCCGCCGGCCAGGCCACCTCGCTCATCATGTAGAAGAGGTTCGCGTGGCCCGGCCCCAGCACCCGGCGCATGCGCCGCACCGCCCGGCCGAGCGCCTGCCGGTCGGTCGCGGACCCTGCCGGATCGTGGTGGTTGAAGAGGATCGGCAGGCAGTAGCGCGCCTCGTAGGCGAGGTGGCGGCATTGCCGCTTCGCGCCGTGGGTCCGCTCCGCGGCCGGCACGGACCGGAGGTGTTCGGGCGCCAGGAAGGCCGCGAAGCCGTCGTCCAGGCCCTCGGCGATCAGGCCCGGGGCCGAGAAGATCCAGTCGAGCGGCCCGGTCCAGCGCCGCAGACCCGCCGCCCGGAGAGAGGAGGCGACGTGGCAGAAGGTCCCGAAGGCGACGTGGTTGACGCGCGGCAGCGGCCGGAACCGGTCGACGAGGCGCGCCGCGAGCGAGCGCCCGGGGCCCGCGGCGCTGCCGTCGGCGGTCCTCACCGCGGCCGCGCGCCGGCGCGGCGGCTTGCCGTGACGCGCCATCCGTGGAAAAGCCCCGCCGCTTGGGGGCGCGAGGGCGTAGGCGTGGTCGAAAAGGGCATCATCCTGGCGGGGGGCAACGGCACGCGCCTCTATCCCACGACCCGCGCCGTCAGCAAGCAGCTGCTGCCGATCTACGACAAGCCGCTGATCTATTATCCGCTGACGACCCTCATGCTGGCCGGGATCCGGGAGATCCTGCTGATCTCGACGCCCCACCACCTGCCGCTCTACCGCGACCTGCTCGGCACGGGCGCGCAATGGGGCCTCGCGATCGACTACGCCGAACAGGCCGAGCCGAGGGGGCTGGCCGAAGCCTTCATCATCGGCGAGCGCTTCATCGACGGCGGCTCCTGCGCACTCGCCCTCGGCGACAACGTCTTCTACGGCGCCGGCATGACGGGCCGCCTCGAGACCGCCGCCCGGCTCGACTCGGGGGCCGTCGTGTTCGCCTACCCGGTGGCGGACGCGACCGCCTTCGGCGTCGTCGAGGTGGACGGGGCCGGCAACGCGCTCTCGATCGAGGAGAAGCCGTCCAGGCCCAAGAGCGACCTCGCCGTGACGGGCCTCTACTTCTACGATTCGGACGTCGTCGAGATCGCCAAGGGCGTGACGCCGTCGGCGCGCGGCGAGGTCGAGATCACGTCCGTGAACGAGCACTATCTCCGGCGGCGCAAGCTCAAGGTCGAGATCCTGCCGCGCGGCACGGCCTGGCTCGACACGGGCACGGTGGACGCCATGCACGAGGCGTCGGCCTTCGTGCGCGCCATCGAGCACCGGCAGGGCCTCAAGGTCGCCTGCCCCGAGGAGGTCGCCTGGCGCCGCGGCTACATCGACACCGACGCGCTGCTCGCCATCGCGACGGGCCTGAAGAACGAGTACGGTGCCTATCTCAAGCGGCTGGCCACCCAGGTCACGCATTGAAGGATCGCTGCCCTTGGCCTCCGTCACCCTGCTGAAGCCGAAGCGCCACGGCGACGCGCGCGGCTGGTTCTCCGAGACCTACAGCCGCCGCGCCCTCGCGGCCCTCGGGATCGGCGAGGAGTTCGTGCAGGACAACCAGTCCCTGTCGCGGCCGGCGGGCACCCTGCGGGGCCTGCACTTCCAGACGCCGCCGCACGGCCAGGGCAAGCTCGTGCGCTGCCTCGCGGGCCGCATCATGGATTACGCGGTCGACGTCCGGCGCGGCTCCCCGAGCTACGGCCGCTGGCTCGCGGCCGAGCTCTCGGCCGAGAACGGCCACCAGCTCTACGTGCCGGTCGGCTTCGCGCACGCCTTCCTCACGCTCGAGCCCGATTGCGCCGTCGCCTACAAGGTGACCGACTACTACGCGCCCGACTGCGACGGCGGCATCCGCTTCGACGACCCCGAGATCGGCATCGACTGGCCGATCCCGGCCGACCGCCTGATGCTCTCGGACAAGGACACGCGCCTGCCGCGCCTCGCCGAGTTCGACTCGCCCTTCCCGTACGACGGCACGCCGCTGCCCGACAGGCTGGACTGACCCATGCGCGTCCTCGTCACGGGCGGTGCCGGCTTCATCGGCTCCGCCCTCGTCCGCCTGCTCGTCCGCGAGAGCGAGTACGAGATCCTGAACCTCGACAAGCTCACCTATGCGGGCTCGAAGACGACGGTCGCGGAGGTCTCGGCCGATCCCCGCTACCGGTTCGTCGAGGCCGACATCTGCGACGGGCCGCGGCTCGCCGGGATCATGGCCGAGTTCGATCCCGACACGATCGTCCACCTCGCGGCGGAGAGCCATGTCGACCGCTCGATCGACGGGCCCGACGCCTTCATCGAGACCAACATCGTCGGCACCTACCGGATGCTGCGGGCGGCGGCCGCGCACTGGGCCGGGCTCCCGGCGGGCCGCAAGGAGGCGTTCCGCTTCCACCACGTTTCGACGGACGAGGTCTACGGCTCGCTCGGGCCGACCGGCCTCTTCGTCGAGACGACGCCCTACGACCCGCGCTCGCCGTATTCGGCCTCGAAGGCCGGCTCGGACAACCTCGTGCGGGCCTGGCACGCGACCTACGGGCTGCCGACCCTCGTCACCAACTGCTCCAACAATTACGGCCCCTACCACTTCCCGGAGAAGCTGATCCCGCTCGTGATCCTGAAGGCGCTGGCCGGCGAGACGCTGCCCGTCTACGGCCGCGGCGAGAACGTGCGCGACTGGCTCTTCGTCGAGGACCACGCCCGGGCGCTGCGGCGGGTGTTCGAGGCGGGCACGCCCGGCGAGACCTACAACGTCGGCGGCAACAACGAGAAGCAGAACATCGAGGTCGTGCGCGCCATCTGCGCGCTGCTCGACCGGCTGCGCCCCCGGCCCGACGGCCGGCCCTACGCCGACCAGATCGGCTTCGTGACCGACCGGCCGGGCCACGACATGCGCTACGCGATCGACGCCTCCAAGCTGAAGCGGGACCTCGGCTGGGAGCCGCAGGAGACGTTCGAGACCGGCGTCGAGAAGACCGTGCGCTGGTATCTCGACAACGAGCCCTGGTGGCGCGCCATCCAGGCCAAGGCCTACGGCGGCGAGCGCCTCGGCCTGACGGCGGACCCGGGGCCGCAGGCGTCCCCCGGCCCGCAGGCGGGCGCCTGATGGACGTCCTCCTCACGGGCGGGACGGGCCAGGTCGGCACCGAGCTGCAGCGCCTCGACTGGCCGGCCGGCATCACGCTCCACGCGCCCGGCCGCGACGTCCTCGACCTCGCCGATCCCGCCTCCGTGGCGCGGGTCGCGTCGTCGCGCCCCTGGGGCGCCATCGTCTCGTCGGGCGCCTACACGGCGGTCGACAAGGCGGAGACGGAGGTCGGTCCGGCCTGGCTCGTGAACGCGGTCGCGCCCGCCATCCTGGCCCGGCGGGCGGCGGAGGCCGGGATCCCGATCGTGCAGGTCTCGACGGACTACGTCTTCGACGGGACCGGGGACGGCTATTACGGCGAGGAGGAGCCGGTGCGGCCCCTCAACGTCTACGGCGCCTCCAAGGAAGGCGGCGAGCAGGCGGTCCGCACGGCCAATCCCAACCACGCGATCGTCAGGACGGCCTGGGTCGTGAGCCCGCACGGCAAGAACTTCGTCCGGACCATGCTGCGGCTCGCGGCAGAGCGGGACGCCCTGACGGTGGTCGGCGACCAGCGCGGCTGCCCGACCTTCGCGGGCGATCTCGCGGCGGCGCTCCGCGACGTCACGCTCGCCCTGATGGGCGGCCGGGGGCGGTCGGGCACGTACCATTTCGTCAATGCCGGCGAGGCGACCTGGGCCGAGTTCGCGCAGGCGATCTTCGCGGCCTCCGCCCGGCGCGGCGGCCCGTCCGCCGCGGTCCGGGCCATCACGACCGCCGAGTACCCGACGCCCGCGAAGCGGCCCGCGAATTCGCGCCTCGCCACCGGCCGGATCGCCGAGGCCTTCGGCATCGGTCCCCGTCCGTGGACCGAGGCCCTCGACGACACGATCGCCCAGCTCGTCTGATCCGCCCGGCCCGGACCAGGCCCGGGCCGTCGTCGGGGCGGGCGGGCCACGGCAGCTCGCGCCGCCCACGCCGCGCCCGCGGGCTCATTGCCGGTCTATCGAGAACCGGAAGCCCTTGAGGCCGAGGCGCCGCACGGATTCGGGCACGAAGGTCGAGAGCTTCGAGACGAGCGCGAGCGAGCGCGGGAAGGCGATCACGGGCCGGTTCGCCGCGAGGCCGCGGGCGATGAGGTCGGCGGCCTTCGCGGGGCTCATCTCGAGCGGGCGTCCGCCCTTGTAGCGGGAGCCCATGTCCGTCTCGACATAGCCCGGGCAGACGACGTTGACCCGGATGCCGGACGCCCGCAGCCGCTCGCGAAGCGACAGCCCGTACATCAGGAGCGCGGCCTTGGACGCGCTGTAGCCGGGCGAATCCGGGAGCGGCACCAGGGCCGCGAGCGACGTCACGAAGGCGAGCTGACCCCGGCCTCGGGCGACCATGGGTCCGACGAGCGGCAGCACCGTGTTGAGCCCGCCGAGCAGGTTCACGTCGATCTCGCCGTAGGTCGCGGCCTCGTTCTCGGCATGCGTGCCCGTCGGCAGCGCGACGCCCGCATTCGCGACCGCGAGCCGCACCGGACACCGCGCGTCGAACTCCGCCAGCGCCTGCGTCATGGCGGCCCGGTCCCGCACGTCGACCCGGGCGATCTCGACCGCGGCGCCCGCGGCCCGGCAGGTCTCCGCGACCGCCTCGAGCCTCGGAGCGTCGCGCCCGACGAGGAGCAGCGTCGCGCCGGGCGCCGCGAGCCGCGCGGCGAGCGCCGCCCCGATGCCGCGCGAGGCGCCCGTGACGACGAGGCCGGCCGGGTCCCCGCTCATTCGGCGGCGAGGGGCCGCCGGAACGGGGGCGCCGGATCGAGCTGCGCGACCCGCCCGGCCGGCGTCACGGGCGCCGGCACCGTGACGCGGTCGGCCGCCTCCCGGGCCGCGTTCGCGATCCCGTCCGTGTCGAAGTAGCTGCCGTTGATCTGCGTCCGGTGGATCTCGACGAGCCGGAAGGCCCGGACCAGCTCCATGTCCGGCGGCGTGAGCTCCGACCAGAACGCGTCCAGGCTGCCCTGATGGGCGAGGCCCGGGATGTTGTAGATGGAGGTGCCGAGCGCCACCGTCGGCCGCCCGACCTCGATCGCCGTGAGCCCGACGGTCGAGTTCACGACGACGACCCCGAGGGTGTTCACGAGCAGGGTCGGCAGATAGCCGCCGTCGATGCAGCGCACCCGGTCGGCGATGCCGTGCCGGGCCGCGATGGCCATGACCTGCCGGCGCCGGTCGATGAGGCCGTTGTCGAGCGGGTGGACCTTGACCAGGAGCTCCGTCCCGGCGGGCGCGTGGTGGGAGAAGGAGTGGCAGACCTCGTCCAGGAACTCGCCCAGCACGCCGTACTGGGAGTGGACGCGGATCTGGTAGTCGGAATCGAGCTGCAGCGGCACGAGGTAGAACCCGGCCGGCGCCGCGAAGGCGCGCTCGGCCTCGGCCTCGGCATGCGCGTTGGTCCGCTTGCGGGTCACGAGCCGCTTCAGCCAGCCGGCATACTCGACCAGCACGTGGTTCGGCCGGTGGCGGCGATAGCCGATGTAGAGCGGCCGCCCCACGATGTTGGCGACGTTGTAGCTCACGTCCCAGAAGGCGCGGCGCGCGAAGGAGCCGGGGAAGTCGCGCTCCTTCGTCTCCGGCGCCAGGTCGCGCACGGCCGACAGGATGGCGTCGCGCCGGCGCGGCAGCGACGAATGGCCGTTCACGCCCCCCTGCTCCACCGTCATCCAGTTGGGCCGCAGGTAGCCTTCCTCGCAGACGTGGACGCGGATGCCGCGATAGCCCGCGATGTGGATGGCGATGCGGTGATAGGGCCGGCAATCGCCGAAGAGGACGATGTCGGTCACGGCCTCGCGGGTCATCAGGTCGGACACGAAGGCGCGCCAGTTCGCGAGGCTGCCCCGATAGTTGATGGCCGGTAGACGCCAGAAGAGCTGATCGCCGAGCGAGATGTTGATCCGCCGCACGCGATGCCCGCGCGCGATCAGCTCCCGACCGAGCTCGGCGAAGAAGGGGGAGGCGAGGCCCTGCAGGAAGAGGAAGGTGCGCGGGGCGTTCGGCTGGGGATCGAGGGTGGGAAGCACGCTCTCTAAACTTGTATCCATGCGGCCCGTCGCCGGCGCTCGCGGCGCATCGGCACGGTATCGGGCGGCCGAGGGTGTTTCCAAGGGGCCCCCGGCCCGTTAATCACCGCCCATTCGGTCGACCATGTTGAAAGACGCCCGCCTTGTCCAGGTTTTTCGCGCGTGCCGGGCGCCGGCCTGAGCCGTGCGATGACTGACAGGATCGGCATCGCGGGCGCCTCGCTCTGGTCGCTCGCGCCGGCCCTCGGGGCGGCGCTCGGGGCCGTTCCCGTGCGCCTGCGCTTTCCGGCCGCACGCTGCGAGGCGATCGTCGGCTGGGCCGACGCCCGGGGTGCGGCGGCCCGGATCGTCGCGGGCCTGCGCCGGCTTCCCTTCCGGGCCGTGCGCCCCGGACCCGGGGCGGCCTTCGCGCCGGGCGTCCCGGCGAGCCTGCTCGTCGAGGGCGTGCCGGAGCCCGTCTGGCTCGATCCCTGGACGCGCGGCCGCCTCGACCCGGCGGAGGCCGAGACGGCGGCCGCGTGGCTCCGCGCCCGGTTCGACGAGAACGAGCCCGCCTCCGTCTGCGTCGGCATCTCCGGCTGGAAGGCCCGCCAGGTCGCGCGCTTCCTCGACGGACCGGCCGGCCCGACCCGTTTCGTGGGCGATCCGGACCGGGCCGTGCAGGCCGCGAAGGACGGCGGCGCCCGCATCGTCGCCTGGGAGACCCGGATGCCGGCCCGGCTTCCCGCCGCCTGCGCGGAGGCGGGCGTGCCCCTCCTGCGCATGGAGGACGGCTTCCTGCGGTCCGTCGGGCTCGGGGCGGCCTTCATGCCCGGCGCCTCCTGCGTGCTGGACGGGCGCGGCATCTACTACGATCCCCGCCGGCCGTCCGATCTCGAGCACATCCTGGCGAACGCGACCTTCGACGCGCCGCTGCTCGCCCGCGCCCGGGCGCTGCGGGAGGCGGTCGTCGCGCTGCGGCTCACGAAGTACAACGTCGGCCGGGACGGCGACCTCGACCTGCCGACCGACCGGCCGGTCGTGCTCGTGCCCGGGCAGGTGGAGGACGACGCCTCCGTGCTGCTCGGCTCGCCGGCCGTGCCCGGCAACCGGGCCCTCCTGCGGGCGGCGCGGCGCGACAACCCGGACGCGCTCATCGTCTACAAGCCCCATCCCGACGTTGAGGCCGGCCTCCGCCGCGGGCGGATCGCGCCCGAGGAGCTCGCGGGTCTCGCCGACCGGGTGATCGGCGAGGTCTCGATCGTGGACCTGCTCGAGCGGGTCACGTCCGTCGTCACCATGACGTCGCTGGCGGGGTTCGAGGCCCTGATGCGGGGGGTGCCGGCGACCGTCCACGGCCGGCCCTTCTATGCCGGCTGGGGCCTGACGGACGATCGCGACCCGCCGGCCCGCCGGACGCGTCGGCTGACGCTGGACGAACTCGTGGCGGGCGCCCTCATCCTCTATCCCCGCTACCTCGATCCCGTGACGGGACTGCGCTGCCCGCCCGAGGTGCTGGTCCGGCGCCTGGCGGACGCGCGCGACGCCGCCCGGGCCGCGCCGG
>JAEUAC010000445.1 GCA_019695455.1 Methylorubrum extorquens
TGGCGCTGAATTCCGGCCTCTACTGGCCGCGCCGCAAGGCGATCATCCGGCCCGGCACGATCGTCGTCGAGTTCCTGGATCCGATCCCGCCCGGCCTCGAGCGGGTCGCGTTCCTGGAGCGGCTGGAGCGCGACGTCGAGATCGCCTCCGACCGGCTGCTGGCGGAGGCCGGACGGCCCGCCATGGACCGGCACGCGCCGGGCGCGGCCGCCACGCGGGCTTGACACTTTCCCGGTTTGTTCTCATCCAGAACGAATGACGAACACGCGATTCCTTCCCGGTCTCTCGGCGCTCCGCGGCGAGCGCCACGCGGCCCTCGCGGCCGGCCTGATCCGGGAGGAGCGGCTGCGCTCGACGGCGGCGCTGCGACACGCCCTGCCGCTCACGTCGTGGCGCGGCCGGTCCGGGCGCCGCTACGTCGTGGGCGTCCATCCCTCCGCCGAGCCCGACCTCGCGGACGTGACGGACGCGGTCGTGATCGCGGTCGAGCGGGACGGCGACGGCCTGGCCCGGATGGTCGGCGTCGCGGCGCCCGGCCGCCGGTCGGCTCGGGTGTCGCGGCTGGGCTGGATCGACGCCGTCCGCCGGAGCGGCGCGACGGAGCTGCACGTCCACCGCCTCGCCGACAGCGAGGCCGAGCGTCACGCCGTGCTGGCGGACCTCGCGGGATCGGACCCCGCGGCCTCTCGCCCGGCTTGATCGGCCTCCTGCCCGGCCTGGGCGAGCCGCGCCGCGATCCGGGCCAGGATGGGATCGCTCACCCCCATCTCGATGAGCTGGCCATGTGTCGCCCGCACGTAATCCGGGTTCGCGCCCGAGATGCCGATGCCCTGGTTCACGAACGCGACGAGCCGGTCGAGCGGCAGGCGCCCCGCATATTGCGTGTGGCGCCGGTCGGCCACGTAGGTGACGCCGGGCACGGTGCGGCCGTCGTCGAGCCGGATCGTCACGCGCCGCTCGAGATAGACGCTCGTCACCTGCTCGCGCTCGCGCAGATAGGCGAGCGTCGCGTCCCGGTCGGCCGCGTCCACGGCGAAGGCCACGCCCCGGCAGCGCCCGCCCCGGTCGAGCCCGAGCACGAGGCCCGGGGTCTCGGGGGTGCCCCGGTGGACATGCGAGTAGATGCAGAGCGACCGGTGGTAGCCGTGCAGCGCCGCCAGATGGCGCTCCCGGTAGGCGAAGCCCGGCCGCCACATCAGCGAACCGTAGCCGAACACCCAAAGATCGCCGCTTTCGCCCGTCATCCGGTCCGTTCCGGCGCCTCGCCGCCCCCGACCGGCCCCTCGGCCGGCTGAAGGGCGCGCCGCTACCAGCATTGTCCCTCCCGCACAACAGGACGCGCGCGTGTCAGCCGAACCCTTGCCCGCAGGTCGCCGCCCCAGCCGGATCGGCCTCTACGCGCCCTTCATCGTCCTGGCCCTCCTCGCGGTCGGCTGGAGCGTCGCCTGGTTCGTGATCCGCGGCCGGGTCGTCGCCGGCCTGGACGGCTGGATGGCGGCTGAGGCGGAGGCGGGACGCCGCTGGACCTGCCCCGACCGGAGCGTCGCGGGCTTCCCCTTCCGCATCGAGATCCGCTGCCCGACCCTCGGCCTCCAGCGCCCGGACGTCGCGGCCACCCTCGGGCCGCTCCTCGTCGTCGCCCAGGTCTACCGGCCGGGCCACATCATCGCGGAGACGCCCGGCCCGCTCTCGGTCCAGGCCGGGGCCGATCGCCTGGAGGCGACGTGGTCGCTCCTCCAGGTGTCGGTGGTCTCCACCTCCGGGCAGGAGCGCGCGGCCCTGGTGGCGGACGCCCCGCGCCTGCGCCTCGATTCGGCCGCGACCGGTCCCCTGGACCTGCCGGCCCGCCGCATCGAGGCCCATCTGCGGCCCGATCCCGGCAACCCGCGCACGGCCGACGTCGCCCTCCAGGCGACGGGCGCCGCGATCCCGGGCCTGGATGCCGCGATCGGCGGCACGGAACCGGCCGATCTCGACATCGTGGCGACGGTCACGCAGGCCTACGACCTGCCGGCGCGCCCGCTGCCCGGCGAGCTGGAACGCTGGCGCGTGGCCGGCGGCGACGTGACCTTCGCGCGCATCGACCTCGCCAAGGGACCCCGCCGGATCCGGGCGACGGGCACGCTCGCGATCGACGAGGCGCACCGTCCGGTGGCCCGGCTGGACGCCGCCGCGACCGGCATCGAAGGCCTGCTCGGCCGCGTCGTCGGCGACAAGGCGGCCGGCGGCCTCCTCGGGGTGCTGCTCGGCGCCGCCGCCCGGCCCGCCGCCTCGGCCGATGCGGGCCTGAAGCCCCTGCCGCCGCTCCGCATCGATTCGGGCCGGCTCCTCGTCGGTCCCATCGCCGTCCCGGGCATCCGCATCCCGGCGCTGTACTGAGCCGTCACGCCGCGCGCGGCGTCAGGGCGATCCACAGGATTCCGCCGGCGACCAGGCCCCAGAAGGCCGAGCCGATCCCGGCGAAGCTCGTGCCCGAGGCGGTCGTGACGAAGGTGACGATGGCGGGCAGGCGGTGCTCCTCGCGGGCGAGCGCCACCGACAGCGCGGCCGCGAAGCTGCCGAGGAGCGCGAGCCCGGCCACGGCCTCGATGAGGAGCGGCGGCGAGGCGGCCACGAAGGCCGCCGCGAACCCCGCCCCGAGCGCCAGGACGAGGTAGCCGGCTCCGCCGACCGCCGCCGCGATCCAGCGGCGGGCGGGATCCGGATGCCCCTCCGGCCCGGCCGCGAGCGCCGCCGTGATGGCCGCGAGGTTGACGCTGTGCCCGCCGGCGAGGGCCGTCAGGGCGCTCGCGATCCCGGTCGCGACGAAGACCGGCCCGACCGCCGGCCGGAAGCCGTTCGCGTGGAGCACGGCGAGGCCGGGCAGGTTCTGCGACGCCATGGTCACGACGAAGAGCGGCAGCCCGATGCCGATGGCCGCGTCCCAGGTGAGGACCGGCCGCACCAGGACGAGCCGGGGCGCGATGTCGCCGAGCCCGCCGGGCGGCATCGGCGTCGCCGCGAACACGATCATTCCGGTGACGAGGACCGCGAGGGGGACGGCGTAGGACCGGGCGAAGCGGAGCGCGGCGGCCCAGACGAGCACGATCGGCAGCGCCAGCGTCGGCAGGGCCGCGACCGCCTTCACGGGCGCGGTGCAGAGCGGCAGCAGGATGCCGGCCAGCATGGCCGAGGCGAGGGAAGCCGGGATGGCGGCGACCGCCCGGCCGAACGGGCGCCACAGGCCGGCCGCCGCGATCAGGCCGGCCGCCAGCAGGAAGGCGCCCGTCGCGGCCGGGAAGCCGCCGGCCGGGGCGCCGCTCGCGACGAGGAGCGCCGCGCCCGGGGTCGACCAGGCGATCGAAATCGGCATCCGCGTCCAGGCGGAGAGCAGGATCGCGACCGCCGCCATGGCGAGCAGCAGCGCGCACAGCCCCGACGCCGCCTCGGCCTGCGAGGCGCCGACCGCCGCGAGCGCCTTCAGCACGACCGCGAAGGTCGAGGCGAACCCGACGACGGCGACGAGGATGCCCGCCGAGATCGGCTGGACGAGCCCCGCGGAGGGCGCGCGCGTTGCATCCGTCATGGTGGGTCCGTCCGTGGAGGGTGGCCGTTCCTAGCCGCCGCGGGCCGCCTCGCCCAGCCGTCTCCCGGCCGCGATGCCGCCGCGTGACTTTCCGCACATCGCGCGCCGGCCGGCGGGCTAAGCGTAGTGCCGACCCGCCATGCTCCGCCTCGTCCGCCTCCTGCCCCTCCTGACGCTGGGCGTCGCCTCGCTCCTGCCGGCGGGCGAGGCCGCGGCCATGTGCGGCGGCAACATCCTGGCGACCTGCAAGCCCCGTCCGCCGTCCGTCCAGCCTGCCGCGGCCCCGAAGCCCGCCGGCCCGGCCCGCCGCCGCAAGGCGAGGCCGCCGTCCCTGCGGCGCTGAACCATCGGCCCCGTCCCATGCCGGCGCCGCGTCCCCGGCACGAGGCGGGCCGGGCTCGGTCGGACGGGGCGGCTCAGCCGGCCTCCTCGCCCTCCTCGGCGGGGTTGCGGATGCGGGAGGCGAGGAGTTCGCCCTGGCCCTGCAGCACCGGATAGGCCGCACCCGCCACGAGGTGGTCGTTGACGCGCTTCAGGTCGCGCAGGAGGTCGAGATGGGCGGCGTTCGTCTCGGCGGTGGCGAGGCGGCCGTCGCGCAGGCGGGCGAAATGGGACCGCATGGCGCCCGCCTCGATGTCGCGGAACGTCGCCTTCTCGTCGGCCAGGATGCGGGCGGCGCGCGCGTCGTCCGTCATGAAGACGGAGGTCGCGGCCCGCAGGTTCGTCTCGAGGCGCTCCAGCATCTCGCGCAGCTCCGCCCGGCCCTGGTCGGAGAAGGCGATGCCCTTCTTGAGGCGCTTGGAGGCGGCCGCCATGACGTTCCGGTCGATGATGTCGCCCGCGTGTTCGAGGTTGATGGCGAAGGCGAGGATCGCGCCGGCCCGGACGTGGTCGACGGGCGCCATGAGGTCGCTGTCGATGGAGGCGACGTAGGCCTTGATGGCGTCGTTCAGGCTGTCCAGCACGTCGTCCATGCGACGCGTCTCGGCGATGCGCGTCCGGTCGCCGCGCTCGATCGCGTCGGCGGCGCCCTTCAGCATCGCGTCCAGCACGTCCGCCATGCGCAGCGCCTCCCGGGCCGCGAGGCCGAGCGCGATCGGCGGCGTCTCGCGCGCGCTCTCGTCGAGGTGCAGCGGCCGCGCCGGATCGGCCGCGTCGATCCGGTCCGGGATGAGCCGCTTCAGCATGCGCGACAACGGCCCGAGCAGGGGCAGGAAGACGAGGGCGAGGACGAGGTTGAAGGCGGTGTGGAAATCCGCGACCGCGCGCGACAGGTCCGGCTCGAGGCGGACGAGCCAGGGCCCGACGAGGCCGAGCAGCGGCAGGGCCACCAGGCAGCCGGCGACCCGGTTGACGAGGTTGCCGATGGCGACCCGGCGCCCCGCGGGGTCGCCGGCCGAGTTGCCCTCCAGCAGCGGGTTCAGGGCCGAGCCGATATTGGCCCCGATGACGAGGGCGAGCGCGGCGTGGAGCGGGATGATGCCCTTCTCGGCGAGCGACATGACGAGGAGCACGACCGCGACCGAGGAATGCGCCGCCCAGGTCACGATCGCGGCCGCGATCACGTCGATGAGCGGGTCGGTCGCGATCAGGCCGAGCATGGTGCGGAGCGAGGGCGCGTCCTCGTAGGGCGTGAGGATCTCGAGGAGCCGGTGCAGGGCCATCAGCATGAGGCCGAGCCCGATCGCGACGCGGCCGAGGTCGCGCAGCCGCGCCGGCCCGCCGCGGCGCCGGAACAGGATCACGCCGGCGAGGATCAGCAGCGGGGCGGCCCGGGCGACGTCGAAGGAGAGGACCTGCACGATCAGCGTCGTGCCGACGTTCGCGCCGAGCATCACGGCGAGCGCCGGCATCAGGCCGACGATGCCGGAGGCGGCGAAGGACGACGCCATGAGGCCCGTCGCCGTCGAGGATTGCAGGACCGCCGTCACGCCGAGCCCGGCCGCGAAGGCCCGCAGCCGGTTGTTCAGCGCGGTGCCGAGCACGCGCCGGAGGCTCGGGCCGTAGGCCTTCTGCACCCCGCTCTGCACCATGTGGACGCCCCAGAGCAGGAGCGCCACCATGCCGGCGAGGTCGAGCAGGGTCAGCGTCGCCATCGTGTCAAACGGACCTTTCGGAGCGGTGCGGCAACATGGCGGCCCCGCCGGACGCCCCCGTTAGCGGCTCGTCAATCATGACCCTCCTTAATCCGAAGCTCTCAATTCGACGAGTTCGGAGTTCGGCATGGCGCGCGGATACGATTGGAACGCCCCGGCGAAGCTGTTCTTCTGGCCCGCGCCGGAGGGCGCGGAGGAGGACGATCTCTACCCGACCCTGCACGACGCCCTGGCGGCCGCGGCCGACGGCGAGGTCGACGCGGCCTGGATCGTGACGGAGGCGGGCGACATCCTGTCCCCGCGGCTGATCGCGTCGCTGCGCGAGGAGGCCCGCTCGCGCCGCGCCCCAGCGCCCCGCTCCTTCTTCGGCTGGGCGCGCGCGGCGTGAGCCTAAAGGCGGACCCGGCCGGGGGTTGAGTCCCGGGCCGGTCCGCCCTCTCTTGGCCCCTCGAGAGCACGGCGACCGGACGACCGGCGGACCGGCTCCGCCGGAGGCCACGTCCTTGATCCGCGCCGTCATCCTGGCCGCCCTCGCGCTCGCGGCGGCTCCCGCCCTGGGCCAGACCTGGCCCACCCGCTCCGTCACGCTGATCGTGCCCTTCGCGGCGGGGGGCGGCACCGACGCCTTCGCCCGGCCCCTCGCCCAGCAGCTCGACACGCAGATCGGCACCCGCGTCCTCGTCGAGAACCGGGCGGGCGCGGGCGGCACGGCGGGCGCGGCGGCGGCCGCCAAGGCCGCCCCGGACGGCTACACCTTCTTCGTGGGCGGCACCCACCACGCCATCGCGCCCGCCATCTACCCGAAGCTCTCCTACGACATCGGGAAGGACTTCGTGCCGGTCGCCATGATCTCGCGGCCGCCGCACGTCGTCGTGACCTCGCCCAAGAACCCGGCCAAGACCCTCGCCGACCTGATCGCGGCCGCGAAGGCGAACCCGGACGGCATGACCTACGCGTCGGCCGGCGTCGGCACGACGCATCATCTCGCGGGCGAGCTGTTCAAGATCCTAACGGGCACGAAGATCCGCCACGTGCCCTACCGGGGCGCCGGACCCGCCATGCAGGACGTGATGGCGAGCCAGGTCGACATGGCCTTCGACGGGCTCGGCTCCTCGGCCGGGCAGATCCAGGGCGGCACCGTCAACGGGCTCGCGGTCGCGGCGCCGGCCCGCATACCGGCCGTCCCGAACGTGCCGACCGCCGCCGAGGCCGGCGTGCAGGGCTACGAGGTCGCGACCTGGTACGCGGTCTTCGCACCCAAGGGCACGCCCCCCGCGATCGTCGAGCGGATGACGCGCGAGATCCGCGCGGCGCTGGCCACGCCCTTCATCAAGGAGGCCTGGGAGCGCGCCGGCTCCGACGTCCCGACCCTCGAAGGCGCGGCCTTCGGCGACTACGTCCACGCCGAGATCGGCCGCTGGGGCAAGGTCGTGGCCGAGGCCGGCGTCAAGGTGGAGTGACGGCGCCCGCGGCGCGGCTCCCGGCGGGGCGCGCCTCCGTCAGGGCGCCGAGCAGCGCGAGCTGCCGCGCGAGGCAGGCCTCGAGGTCGTAGAAGCGGCGCACGTGCCGGCGCGCCGCGCGGCGCAGCGGCTCGGTCGCGGCCGGGCGGGCGAGCGCCTCGCGCACCGTGGCCGCCAGCGAGTCCGTGTCGAAGAAGTCGACGAGGCGCCCCGTCCGGCCATCCTCCACCACCTCCGCGAGCGGCGGCGTCGCCGAGCCGACGACCAGGGCCCCGCAGGCCATCGCCTCCAGCAGCGACCAGGACAGGACGAACGGCACCGTCAGGTAGACGTGCGCCGCCGAGACCTGGAACAGCCGCAGGAGGTCGCGGTGCGGCAGCCAGCCCGGAAAGACGATCCGCCGGGGATCGAGCCCGCTCTCCGCCATCTCGGCCTCGCGCCAGGTGCGGCCGTCGCGCCGCCGCGCCCCGTAGCCCGGCCCGTCGCCGCCGACCGCCACGAAGACGACGGACGGGTCCGTGGCCGCGAGCCGCGCGGCCATGGCCACGAATTGCGGGAAGCCGCGATAGGGATCGAGGTCCCGGGCCGCGAAGGTGACGACCCGGTCGTGCCGCGACAGCCGCCGACCGTCGGGCAGCGTCAGCACGGCCGCCTCGTCCGGGCGGCAGACCGCCGTGTCGATGCCGTCGTGGCAGATCGCGATGCGGGTCCGCAGGGCGGCCGGGTACTGGTCGCGCTGCCAGCGCGTCGGCGACAGCCCGGCCTCGATGGCGCTCAGCGTCGCCGTCTGGGCCGCGTTGCGGAGCCGGATCCGCACCCGGTCGGCCAGCGACACGACCACCTCCGGCCGCCCGAAATCGAAGTCGCTGCCGGTCGCGTGGTGGAAGAACTCGCAATAGCCGAGCACCGGCACGTCCGGGAACACGTCCTTGGCGAAGAGGAGGCCGCCCCATCCCGCATGGCCGACGATGGCGCCCGGCCGGCACCCGGCCGCCCGGAGCCGATCGAGGATCCCGGCGACCGCCTCGCCCGTGCGGACATGGTAATCGGCCGCGCCGCGCGATCCGGCGGAATCCGCGGGCGGGGGCGCGACCCTGTAGGGCAGGCAGCGGGCGCCCGGGATCAGCCGCTCGAAGGTCTCGGCGACGACGACCACGTCGTGGCCGAGCGCGACGAGCCGGTCGATCAGATGAACGAACTGACCCGGAGCGCGTCGATGAACGAAGACGTGAAGCATGGCGTGAGCGCGATGGCCCCGAAGCGGAGGACGTGCACCCAGAGATCCTCCAGGTGACGCAGCGTGTCGCGCGTGGTCTCGAGGGCGCGACGGTCGAGGTCGCCGAACCGGTCGGCATCGTCGGCCCGGAACAGCGCGCAGGCGGTCCGGCCCTTCTCCGTCAGCGAGATGCGGGCGAGCCTGCGGTCCCGCGCCGAGGAATTGCGGTCGAGGTAGTCGCGCTCGACCAGCTGCTTCAGGCTGTGGGACGTGTTCGAGCCCACGTAGCCGCCGCGCGCCAGGATGTCGTTCACGGAGATCTCGCCCGGCCCGACGGAGAGGAGCATCATCATCTGCGAGGGGCTGACGTCGTCGAGCCCGAGCCGGCGCAACTGCACCCGCACGAGGTCGAGGTAGCGCCGGCCGAGCTTCTCGACCAGCACCGCCGCCTCGAGATGCGACGGGGCGGTCGTCCGTTCGGATCCGGCCGCGTCCTCATCGTCGTCGGCCACGTCCCACGCCGTCATCTGGTCCATCGTCGCCCCGATCGCCCATGGAACCGTCCCGCGGCCGTTTCCCCGTTTTGTCTTGATGCAACGATAGGGACTCGCCCCCGCCAACGCAGCGCCAACCTAAACTAGTAGTTAATAGAAACAATTGTGCGACGATCCAAAAATATAAAGAATTCAGTCAGCATCTGCTTTGTGAGCGCCCGCACACCGACGCATATCGGCCCCGTCACGAGGCGGAGACCGAGCGGGATGGACGACGAAGCGAGCCGGGCGCCCGACGCGGCCCTCGACGTGATCCGCCGGACCTTCACGGCGTGCCTGATCTACGCGGTCTTCCTGTCATTCTTCATCAACGCGCTGCAACTGACCGTGCCGCTCTTCATGCTGCAGGTGCAGGAGCGCGCGGTCGCGAGCCGCAGCTACGACACGCTGACGATGCTCGTCGTGATCGCCGTCGGCGCGCTCACGATCTACGGCATCCTCGAATTCGTCCGCTCGCTGACCTTCCAGGTGATGGCGGCGACCGCAGCGCGCCGGCTGAACCTGCCGGCCCTCCAGGCCTCCGTCACGAACGCGCTCGAGAACGGCACGCCGGCCGCCGCGCAGGCCATCCGCGACCTCGGCGACATCCGCAGCTTCATGACCAGCCATTCCATCGCCATGCCGCTCGAGGTGGCGTGGTCGCCGATCTTCCTCGTGGTGCTGTTCGTGCTGCACCCGATCTACGGGCTGATCGGGATCGTCTCGTCCGTGATCCTTCTCGTGCTCGCGGTCCTGTCCGACGTCGCGACGCGGGCCGTCCTGAAGGAGGCCAACGCGGCGGCCGTCGACAACGCGAACGACGTCGCGGCCTCCCTCCGGCAGGCCGAGGCCATCGAAGCCATGGGCATGCTGCCCGCCCTCGCCCGGCGCTGGCGCGGCAAGCAGGCCGCGCTGGCCGACCTCCTCGAACGCGGCAACCGACGCGGCAAGCTCTTCCTCGCGGTCACGCGCTCCGCCCGTCTGATGATGCAGATGAGCGTCTATGCGGTGGGCGCGACGCTCACGATCGAGCATTCCGCCTCGGCCGGCTCGACCATCGCGGCGAGCATCCTCATCGGCCGGCTGCTCGCGCCCATGGAGGGGCTGGTCACCGATTGGCGGCAATGGGTCTTCACGGCCGCGGCCTGGCGGCGCGTGCAGACCCTCCTGAAGGAGGCGCCGACCCGCCGGCAGACGCTCGCCGCCGCGCCGGTCGCGGGCGACCTCGTCCTCGAGAAGGTCGTCTACGCGCCTCCGGGCGCGGAGGCGCCCGTCATCAAGGGCGTCTCGCTCGCGCTCGAACCGGGCGAGGTGCTGGGCATCGTCGGACCGTCGGGAGCCGGCAAGTCCACCCTCGCCCGCCTCATGGTGGGCGTGCTCCGGCCGGGGCTCGGCGGCGCCTATCTCGGGGGCAGCAACCTCTATCTCTGGGATCGCGGCTCGCTCGGCCAAGTCGTCGGCTACCTGCCGCAATCGGTCTCGCTCCTCGACGGCACCATCGCCGAGAACATCGCCCGCATGGGCGAGCCCGACCCGAAGGCCGTGCTGGCGGCGGCGCGCTGCGCGGGCGTCCACGACCTCATCGGCCGCCTGCCGCGCGGCTACGACACGCGGATCGCGGACGGCGACTTCAAGCTCTCGGGCGGGCAGCGCCAGCGCATCGGGCTCGCCCGCGCCGTCTACGGCCTGCCCCGCCTCGTGGTGCTGGACGAGCCGAACGCCAACCTCGACCAGGACGGCGAGCGGAGCCTCCTCCGCACCATCCGGGCGCTGAAGGAGGACGGCGCGATCGTGGTGCTGATCGCCCACCGGCCCTCCGTCATGGAGGTGGTCGACAAGCTCCTCGTCCTCGCCGACGGGCGCGTGCAGCAATTCGGGCCGCGCTCCGCCATCGCCGGCTACATCACGCCCGGCGGCGGCGGCGTCGCGACGCCCGCCCGGCCGGCCGCGGCCCTGCGCGAGGGGCAGCGCGCATGACGACCCTTCCGGCCCTCGTCCCGCCCGCTCCGGCCCGGCCCGATCCCGAGCGCGAGCGCGTGCCGACGCTGCGGGCGCCGCTCGTGGCGGGACTGACCACGATCGCGATCGGCTTCGGCGGCTTCTTCGGCTGGGCCTTCGCGGCCCGCCTGGACAACGCCGCCGTGTCCCAGGCGACGCTGGTCGTCAGCTCGAAGCGCAAGACCGCGAGCCATTTCGAGGGCGGCATCCTCCGGACCATCCTGCGCAACGAGGGCGACACGGTCGCGGCAGGCGACCCGCTCCTTCTGCTCGACGACACCCGGGCCCGGGCGGAGCTGCAGCAGCTGCGGGCCAAGCGCGTCGGCCTGCAGGCCCGGCTCGCGCGGCTCGACGCGGAGGCGGCGAACCGGAAGACCCTCGTCTTCGGCGAGGACGTCACGGGCATCGCGACCTCCATCACGGCGGCCGTGGTGGCGGCGGAATCGCGGCTCTTCGCGGCCCGGCGCGAGGTCTACGAGGGCCGGACGGCGATCCAGTCGCGCGTGATCGAGCAATGCCAGGCCGAGATCGAGGCGCTGGACGCGCAGATCGCCGCGACCGTGCGGCAGCGCGAGCTGGTGGAGGGCGAGCTCAAGATCCTGAGCGACCTCTGGGCCAAGAACTACGTGAAGCGCACCCAGGTGGTCGACACCCAGACCCGCCAGAGCGAACTGGCCGGCAAGGCGGGCGAGCTGGCCGCCCGGCGCGCCAAGGCCGAACAGGCGATGGCGGGCGCGAAGCTCGAGATCCTCTCCATCGGCCTCGATCGCCAGAACGAGATCGCGAACGACACCCAGACGGCCCAGCTCGCCCTCTCGGAGGTGCTGGACCGGACCATCGCGGCCGAGGACGTGCTGCGCCGCCTCGTCGTCACGGCGCCCCAGGACGGCGTGGTGCAGAACCTGCGCTTCCGCACGATCGGCGGAGCAATCGGGGCGGGGGAGCCCATCGTCGACATCGTGCCCGGGCAGGAGACGCTGCTGGTCGAGGCGCGCGTCGAGCCGCGCGACATCGACATCGTGCATGTCGGGGCCGAGACGCGGGTCCGGCTCACGGCCTTCAACTCGCGCCTCGTGCCGCCGCTGCCCGCGACCGTCACCTACGTGGCGGCCGACCAGAGCGTCGACGACAAGACGGGCACGGCCTACTTCATCGTCCGCTCCGAGCTCTCGCCGGCCGACGTGAAGGCCGCCCACGCGACGCTCTACCCGGGCATGCCGGCCGAGATCGTCATCGTGAACGGCCGCCGCCGGGCCATCGACTACCTGGTCGCGCCGATCACCGAGAGCTTCAACCGCGCTTTCCGAGAAGACTAGCGGCAATTTGCGCGCAAACAACCGCTACGTATCCGCGCATTTCCAACCCGTTTCGCACCCAAACATCCCACCCTGCCGTAACATTAAACACCGGTCGCTTTCCCGCTCCTGGCGGATTGTTCTTGCCGATTACTGGTGGATCTTGCTTCTGATCTTTGACACAAAGGGACAGCCGATAGCGGCGAACGAGGATCCGGGTTTCGGGAGCCTCGCGGCAGCGAAGAAGGGGTGCACACCATGGCGACGATCGAAGGCACGGCGTTCGACGACCACCTGCTCGGGTCCAAGTTCTCCGACGTGATCCTGGGCGGGCTCGGAGCCGACATCATCTCGGGCGGGGACGGGGTCGACAGCCTCTTCGGCGAGGGCGGCCACGACCTGATCTTCGGGCAGGGCGGCAACGACGCCGTGTTCGGCGGGGCGGGGTCCGACATCCTGTTCGGCGGTCTCGGCGACGACCTCGTGGACGTCGGGGCGGGCAACTATGTCCTGTTCGGCGGCGAGGGCCACGACGTGCTCTCGGGCGGCGCGGGCAACGACACGCTGCGCGGCAACGACGGCGACGACATCCTGCTCGGCGGCGACGGCAGGGACACCCTGCAGGGCGGGCCCGGCAACGACATCCTGGACGGCGGCAAGGGCGACGACGTCCTCCAGGGCGGCGACGGCACCGACATCCTCATGGGCGGCGCCGGCGCGGACGTCCTCCAGGGCGGGGCGGGCGACGACTACATGGTCGGCGGCTCGGGCGCGGACGTGCTGCAGGGCGGCGCGGGAGACGACTTCCTCCTCGGCGGCGCCGGCAACGACATCCTGTCGGGCGGCACGGGGGCGGACGTGTTCGTGTTCGCGGGCGGCGGAGGCAACGACGTGGTGCTCGACTTCCACGCCGGCACCGACCTCCTGCAGATCGCGGCCGACATCAACGGCACCGGCATCGCGAGCGCGGACGACGTGGCCTCGCGCGTCACGGACGTCCACGGCAACGCGGTCATCGACCTCGGCCACGGCGACAGCATCACGCTGGTCGGCGTGAGCGCCTCCGAGGTCCAGCAGGACCCCTACTCCTTCGTCTCGGTCTCCTGATCCGACCGGACCCGCGGCCGGCCTCCTCGGCGGCCGGCCGCACCCTTCCCCTTCGCGGATGCTCCCCATGTCGGCGACCAGCCTTTCCGTCCGCTCCGGCACCTTCGCCTCGCCCCGGCTCTTCCGGCTCGCGGGCCCCGTGCTCTGCATCGCCTGGGACGTGCCGCGCCCGGCCGGGCAGGGGAACGCCACGAGGAGGCGCGTGCCGCCGCCCGCGAGCGGCAGGCGGATGG
>JAEUAC010000431.1 GCA_019695455.1 Methylorubrum extorquens
GCCATGGATCTGGAGCGCGTTGTCGGCGGCCGACCAGGCGATGCGGGCGGCGAGAAGCTTCGCCATGCCGGCCTCGAGGTCGCAGCGCCGGCCCTCGTCCTTGGCGCGTCCCGAGAAATAGGTGAGCTGGCGCGCGATGGCGACCTCGACGGCCATCATGGCGATCTTGTCGGCCACGCGCGGGAAGGCGAGGAGCGGCTTGCCGAACTGGACCCGCTCACGGGCGTAGCGGAGGCCGGTGTCGAGCGCGGATTGCGCGACGCCGACGGCGCGGGCGGCGGTCTGGATTCGGGCCGATTCGAAGGTCGCCATGAGCTGCCGGAAGCCTTCGCCCTCGCGCCCGCCGAGCAGGTTGCCCGCCGGCACCGCGAAACCCTCGAAGGCGAGCTCGTATTCCTTCATGCCCCGGTAGCCGAGCACCTCGATCTCGCCGCCCGTCAGGCCCTCCACGGGGAACGGGTCCTCGTCCGTGCCCCGCGGCTTCTCGCCGAGAAGGATGGAGAGCCCCTTGTGGCCGGGCTCCTCCGGCTTCGTGCGGACGAGCAGCGTCATGAGGTCGGCGCGGACGGGATGCGTGATCCAGGTCTTGTTGCCGTGGACGCGCCACGTGTCGCCCTCGCGCACGGCCCGCGTGCGGAGCGAGGCGAGGTCGGAGCCCGTGTTCGGCTCCGTGAAGACCGCCGTCGGCAGGATCTCGCCCGAGGCGATCCGCGGCAGGAAATGCGCCTTCTGCTCCTCCGTCCCGCCGCCGAGGATGAGTTCGGCCGCGATCTCCGACCGGGTGCCGAGCGAGCCGACCCCGATATAGGCGCGCGACAGCTCCTCCGACACGACGCACATCGAGACCTTGGACAGGCCCATGCCGCCATATTCCTCCGGCACGGTCAGGCCGAAGACGCCGAGCTCCGCCATCGTGTCGATCACGGAGAGCGGGATGTACTCGTTGCGCAGGTGCCAGCCATGGGCGTGCGGCTCGACCTCGGCCGCCGCGAACCGCCGCATCTCGGCGCGGATCGCCTCCAGCGTCTCGTCGAGGCCGGGATCGCCGACGACGCCGCATTCCCCGATCAGCGCGACGAGGCGGGCCCGGTTCTCGGCCGTGTTGCCCGTCTCGATCAGCACCTCGATCGCGTCCGTGCGGAAGCGGGCCGCCTCGCGCGGCGGCAGGCCGAGATCGGCGAGCCGCGCGGTCTCGACCTGGCTCATGGGGATGCCCGAGAAGACCTGGTCCAGGTACTCGCCGATGCCGATCCGGCAGAGCAGGTCCTCCGTCTCGCCGAAGCGGTCCTCCGCCGCGAGCCGCGCGGCGTACTCGACCAGTTCCGCGACGGCGGCCGCGTAGGTCGAGAGCCAGGCGAGCGCGTGCGCGGCGTGCTGCTCGCGCTCGATCAGGGCTGCGGAGAGCCGGCCGTCCTCCGTCACCCGGGCGCGGACCTTGCGCCCGGCCTCGGCCACGAGCGCCCGCAGGTCGGCGACGGCTTCGGTCGCGAGCGCATGACGATCGGGCGGCGCGTCGACGGGGCGGGCGGACATCGGTTTCTCCTGGAGGCGGGACACGGTCCCGGCTCGTGACATTCGTCGGGCCGAGGCGCGCCCGAGGGCGCGTCCCGAAGCGGGCGCCACCGGCCTGCATCCTTCGAGGCTCCGCTTCGGCGCACCTCAGGTGACGCGGTTCGGAGTGTCAAGGAGCGGCCGGGCCGTCAGGCGCGGCTGGCGAGGATGAGGCCGAGGGCGGCGACCGCCATGCCGGCGAGCTGGATCGGCGCCAAGGTGTCGCCGAACAGGCCGAAGCTCATGAGGGCCGTCGCCGGCGGCACGAGGAAGAGGAGGGAGGCAACCCCGACGACCGCGCCCCGCCGCAGCATCAGGAGGAACAGGCCGATCGCGCCGACCGACAGGCCGAACACGGCCCAGCCGAGCCCGAGCCAGAAGGCCGGGGCGGGGTCGATGCGGCCGGTCTCGCCCGCGAGCGCCAGGATGCCGACGATCGGCAGGGCGGCCGCGAACTGGATGGCCGTGTCCGGCGCGACGTCGCGCGTCCCGGCCGTCCGCTTCTGCCAGATCGTGCCGGCCGTGATGGAGAGGGTGCCGAGGCAGGCGACGAGGACGGGCCCGAGCGGGATGGTCCCCGCCGCGCCGAGCCGCGGCCCGATCACGAGCCCGATGCCGAGCGTGCCGAGCGCGACGCCCGTCCAGCGGCGCCGCGAGACGATCTCGCCGAGGAGCGGCCGTGCCAGGCAGGCCGTCACCAGCGGCTGCGCGCCCGCGACGAGGGCCGAGATGGCGGCCGGCAGGCCATGCGCGACCGCCCAGAAGACGCAGCCGAGATAGACGCCCTGCAGGAGGAGGCCCGAGACCGCTGCCCGTGCCCAGCCGGCGCCGGTCGCCGGCCAGCGCGAGCCGAGCGCCGCGCCGACGGCCGCCATGAAGAGCGCGGCCGCACCGAAGCGGAGCGTCAGGAACGTGAAGGGCTCGACGTGCGGCGCGACGAGGCGCGCGACCACGAACCCCGTCGACCAGATCAGGACGAAGAGGCCCGGCACGACGACGGGCATCAGGCGGGACACGGTCCGCGGCTCAGGCGAGGAGCGCGGCGAGCGCCCCGCGGAGCGCATCGGGCAGGGGCACCGGCCGGCTCGTCGCCCGGTCCACGTAGACGTGGACGAAATGGCCCTCGGCCGCGGCCTCCGCCTCGTCGTTCCGGAACAGGCCGATCTCGTAGCGCACACTCGACGTCCCGAGCCGGGCGACCCGGATCCCCGCATCCACGCGGTCCGGGAAGGCGATCGGGCGGGCGTAGCGGCACTGCGTCTCGACCACGAGGCCGATCACCGGGCTCCGGGCGAAGTCGAGCACGCCCGCCTCGATCAGGTAGAGGTTCACGGCCGTGTCGAAGTAGGAATAATAGACCACGTTGTTCACGTGCCCGTACACGTCGTTGTCCATCCAGCGGGTGCCGATGGGGCGAAAGGCCCGGTAGCCGTCGCGACGGCCCGGCGCCGACCTCTCGGTCACAGCGCCGCCTCGTAGATCGCGAGCGCGTCCTCGTAGGTCACCTCGCGCGGGTTGTTGATGAGGAGCCGCGTCTGCTTCATGGCGTCGGCCGCGAGCGTGGGCAGGTCGTCCCGGCCGATGCCGGCCGAACCGAGCCGCGTGTCCAGCCCGACGCCCGGGGCGAGGTCCGTCGCCCACCGGACGAGGGCCGCGCTCCGCGCCTCGTCGCTTCCCGTCGCGGCCGGAACCACGATGGCGGCGATCTCGGCATAGAGCGACGAGGCGGCGGGAGCGTTGAAGCGCAGCACGTGCGGCAGCACCATCGCGTTCGACAGGCCGTGGGGCACGTGGAAGCGGCCGCCGATCGGGTAGGCGAGGGCGTGGACGGCCGCGACCGGCGCGTTCGCGAAGGCCATGCCGGCCAGCATGGAGCCGAGCAGCATGGCGGAGCGCGCGTCCCGGTCCTGGCCGGTCCGGCAGGCGGCGGCGAGGTTGCCGGCCAGCAGGCGCAGGGCCTCCCGGGCCAGCGCGTCCGAGAGCGGGTTCTTCAGCCGCCTGGACGTGTAGGCCTCGATCGCGTGGACCATGGCGTCGATCCCCGTCGCGGCCGTGACGTGCGGAGGCAGGCCGAGCGTCAGGTCGGCGTCCAGGACCGCCCAGTCCGGCAGGAGCGGGGGCGAGACCACGCCCTTCTTCTCGCTCTCGCCGGTGGTCACGATGGAGATGGGCGTGACCTCCGAGCCCGTCCCGGCGGTGGTCGGCGCGAGGATCAGGGGCAGGCGCGGCCCGGTCGCGTTGCCCACGCCGTAGACGGAGGCCAGCGTCTCGCCGCCGCCGGCGAGGAGCGCTGCGAGCTTCGCCACGTCCATGGACGAGCCGCCGCCGAGCCCGAGCACGCCGTCGGCGCCGGCCTCGCGGGCGGCGGTCGCGGCGGCCTCGATCACGGCCTCGGGCGGATCGGCGACGACCTCCGTGAAGAGCCGGTACGCGATGCCCGCGTCCACGAGCCCCCGGAGGGCGGGATCGAGGAGGCCGCCGCCGACGATCCCGGCATCGGTGACGACGAGGACGGACCGGCAGCCGAGGCGCCCGAAGAGGGAGCCGAGCTTCGCGGACGCGCCCGGCTCGACGAGGATCGACGGCGTTGTCTGAAACGTGAACTGCACCCGCGTCCTCCTCCGTGCCCCTTCGGGGCTTCGCGCCCCGGTATCATGGTCGGGGGCGATCGGAAGCCCCCGGGGCTCGACGCGGGCGCCGGACCCCGGCTAATCGGAGGCCCGCGCGGCCGGATGCCGTGTCCCGTCCGGGTGCCGAGTCCATGTCGTCGAACCTCTCCCATCCCGAGATCCGCGAGGAGGTCGCGCGGCTCTGCGGGCGCTTCCCGGGCGAATACTGGCGCAGGCTCGATTCCGACCGGGCCTACCCGACCGAATTCGTGAACGCCCTGACGGAGGGCGGCTGGCTCGCGGCCCTGATCCCGGAGGAGTACGGCGGCGCGGGCCTGCCCCTCTCGGCCGCCGCCGCCATCCTCGAGGAGGTGCAGCGGCAGGGTTGCAACGGCGCCGCCTGCCACGCCCAGATGTACGTGATGGGCACGATCCTCCGCCACGGCTCGGAGGCGCAGAAGCAGGCCTACCTGCCCAAGGTCGCGACCGGCGAGCTCCGGCTCCAGGCCTTCGGCGTGACCGAGCCGACGAGCGGCACGGACACGACGGCGCTCCGCACGACGGCCCGGCGCGAGGGCGACCGCTACATCGTCGACGGCCAGAAGATCTGGACCTCGCGCGCCGAGCATTCGGACCTGATGCTGCTTCTCGCCCGCACGACGCCGCGCGACCAGGTGGCGAAGAAGACGGACGGCCTCTCGACCTTCATCGTCGACATGCGCACCGCCAAGGGCCTCACGATCCGGCCGATCCGCACGATGATGAACCACAATTCCTGCGAGGTCTTCTTCGACGGCATGGAGGTGCCGGCCGAGAACCTCGTCGGCGAGGAGGGCAGGGGTTTCCGCTACATCCTGTCCGGCATGAACGCCGAGCGCATCCTCATCGCGGCCGAATGCGTCGGCGACGCGAAATGGTTCATCGAGAAGGCGTCCGCCTACGCCAAGGAGCGCCACGTCTTCGGCCGCCCGATCGGCCAGAACCAGGGCATCCAGTTCCCCATCGCGACCGCCTACGCCCACATGCGGGCGGCCGAGCTGATGGTGGCGGAAGCGCTGCGCCTCTACGAGGCCGGCGAGAACCCGGGCGCCGAGGCGAACATGGCCAAGATGCTCGCCGCCGACGCCTCCTTCGAGGCCGCGAATGCCTGCGTGCAGACGCATGGCGGCTTCGGCTTCGCCGAGGAATACGACGTCGAGCGCAAGTTCCGCGAGACGCGCCTCTACCAGGTCGCCCCGATCTCGACGAACCTCATCCTGTCCTACCTCGCCGAGCACGTGCTCGGCATGCCGCGCAGCTATTGAGGCCGGACGCGCGCTTGCGTGCTCCCGGCGCCCTTCCTAGAACGGCGCCGGGCCCGACTGCGTAGCTCAACCGGATAGAGCGTCGCGCTTCGAACGCGAAGGTTGGGGGTTCAAGTCCCTCCGCGGTCGCCCTCTAGAACTACCGGTCGGGCAGGGCACTTGAAGCCCCTGCACCAATGATTGCGCCAACCATACGGCGCCCGGGAGCGCTCCCACGTCCCGGCGAGGGCCGACGGCAAAGGGAAGCGGCGAGCGGACTCGACGTACGTCCCGTTTCGTTCTTATGCCGGGCCATGGCCTGGCGGCTTTCGTCCTTTCCCTCCGTCATGCTCCGAATCGTGTGCGAAGGCTGCGGCCGGGCGGGACGATACCGGCTGGCCCGGCTGGCGCACCGGTTCGGGCCCGAGGCCGACCTCGCCGCCCTGCTCGGGACGCTCGTCGTCGGGTGCCGGAGCCGCACCCCGACCGGCCCGGAGCAATCCGCGGCGCGCCTACGACCGCGACGGTCGCGAGATCGAGCCGGCCACCATCGCGACCATGCTGCCGCCGCTCGGGAGCGGCCGGGTGACGGCGCGCTGCCAGGCGAACGCCTGCGGCCCTGTGGAGACCGTCGACGTGACCGGCTGGCATCCCGCCACCGACGTGCCGGATGTCGGCCTGCGACCGATCGCGACCGATTGCGGCCCGAGCGGGACCTGGTAGCCCGAGGGAGCCCTCGGGTCGGGCGCCCCGTCAGGGTCCCGCCCAGCGGGTGGGAGAAGACTTGCCGAGCACATCGTCGTCGTTGCGGTACAACACACAAATATCGCGGCCGTAATTCGTTTGGACGATGCCTGGGGTGGGGCGGTGTGGTTCCTAGTGTGTAGATTGTGCGGTGACTCCAACCACCCGCGGTCTCGGCAGGACGGCGTCACTGCCCTCGGGCATCGCCGTCCTGCCGCTCATTCGAAGAGTTAATGACTCCACGTTTCAGGCGCTATAAAGACGACGTCAGTAACCCGCTGAAACCGGGCGCCCTGGAGAGCGACCTTGTCAGTCATCCTTGCGTCTCTCGATTTTCAGTTGATCGTCGTCAGCGCCGTCATCGGTTTCATCGCTGGTTTCAAACTGAACGTCACCGGGATGGTTGTCGCCATCATCGCGCCGACGCTGATCGCGTTCCTGTTGGGACTCGTCGTCTTCGAGTCCCACGTGTCCTGGTGGGGCTATGTCGTCGCCTGGGTCATGGAACAGGCCGGCTATGCTCTCACGCTGAGCGCGTTTCGACCCAGCGCATTCCAGGATCTGTTGGCGCGGACGCGCCACATGGTCGAGTAGCGTCGTCGGACGGCCGTAGCCGGTCCGTCATCCGCATCCCTTCAGCGACTGATCTGTCCGCAGCGTCACCCGGCTCGGCAGACGTCGGCACCCCCCTGGCGGCGAGACGTGCTCGACGGCGCCGGGCCGCCACGACGATGCGGGCGGGGCCGGGGCCCGCCGTTCGCGGCGGGCGCCCGGCCGGCCGGCTCAAGCCGCGCGCTTGCGGCTCGCGACGAGGTCGCGCTCGACGAGGGCCTCGGCGATCTGCACCGCGTTCAGGGCCGCGCCCTTGCGGAGGTTGTCGGACACGCACCAGAACGCGATGCCGTTGTCGACGGTCGGGTCGTCGCGCAGGCGCGAGATGAACACCGCGTCCTCGCCGGCCGCCTCGTGGGGCGTCATGTAGCCGCCCGGCTCGCGCTTGTCGTCGACCAGGATGCCGGGCGCCTTGCGCAGGATCTCGCGCGCCTCGTCGGCCGAGAGCGGCTCGGCGAACTCGACGTTCACGCTCTCCGAATGGGAAACGAAGACGGGCACGCGCACGCAGGTCGCGACGAGCTTGATCTTCGGATCGAGGATCTTCTTCGTCTCCACGACCATCTTCCACTCCTCCTTCGTGAAGCCGTCCTCCATGAAGGAATCGATCTGCGGGATGAGATTGAAGGCGATCCGCTTCGGGAACTTCTTCATCTGCATCTGGCCGAGCGAGAAGACGGTCTTCGTCTGCGAGAAGAGCTCGTCCATCGCCTCCTTACCGGCGCCGGAGACGGATTGGTAGGTCGAGACCACGACGCGCGTGATCCTCGCCGCGTCGTGGAGCGGCTTCAGGGCCACGACGAGCTGCGCGGTCGAGCAGTTCGGGTTCGCGATGATGTTCTTCTTCGTGAAGCCGCGCACCGCCTCGGCGTTCACCTCCGGCACGACCAGCGGCACGTCCGGGTCCGTCCGCCAATAGGAGGAATTGTCGATGACGATGGCGCCCTGCGCGCCGATCTTCGGAGACCACGTCTTGGAGACCTCGCCGCCCGCCGACATCAGGCAGATGTCCGTGTCGGAGAAGTCGTAGTCCTCGAGCGCCTTGCACTTCAGCGTCCGGTCGCCGAACGACACCTCGTGGCCGACCGAGCGCCGGGAGGCGAGCGCCACGACCTCGTCCGCGGGGAACCCGCGCTCGACCAGGATGCCCAGGATCTCGCGGCCCACATTGCCTGTGGCACCGACGACGGCGACCTTGAAGCCCATCACGCTCTCCTGTTCAGATTGTCGGAGCCGTCCGGCGGCTCCATCCCCGGCCCCTCGCGGAGCCACACCCACGACCGCGCGTCAGCGCGTCGTTCGCGTCGTGGGTTTCGCCGTCATCGGCGTATGGAGGACAGCGCTCACGGCGACCTCACGCGGCCGAGGGGCCGCCATGCGGTGCAGCAACACCCATCGGCCCCGGGTGTCAAGACGATCCTGATCCCCATCGGCTGGCACCGTCTCCGGCCTGCAGGCATAATGCCGGGATGACGACGCTCCTCGACGAGGCCGTCCGGCGTGTGCAGACCCTGCCGGACGCGGTTCAAGACGACTACGCCCGGCTGCTGCTGCGCCTCGCCGGGGAGGATCCCTCGGTCTACCGACTGAGCCCGGAGGAGGAGCGAAGCCTCGATCTGGCCGACGGGGAGATCGCGCGCGCGGAGTTCGCGACGCAGGCCGAGATCGATGCGGTGCTGGGCCTGCACGAGCCGTGAGGCTTCGCGTCACGCGGACGGCCCTGCGGCAGATCGAGGACATCCTGCGCTTCGTCGAAGCCCGCGCCCCGGCGGGAGCGAGAGCGATTCGAGCGAGGCTGCGCGACATCCTCGCGATCCTCCCGGCGCATCCTCTCGCCGGCCAGGCGACGACGCGTCCCGGCATCCGGCGGCTGACGCTCACGCCGCTTCCGTACGTCCTCTTCTATCGTGCCACCCCCGACGAGGTCGTCGTCGTCCGCGTCCAGCATGCGGCGCGGCGCCCCTTCGCCGAACAGGCCCGCGGGGCGTCGAGAGACCGGCGCCGCTAGGCCGCCTCGACGAAGCTCTCCAGCACCATCTTGCGGCCGGCCTTGTCGAAGTCGACGGTGAGCTTGTTGCCGTCGATCGCCGCGACCGTGCCGGGGCCGAACTTGAGGTGGAGCACGCGCCCGCCGACCGCGTGGGATGAGGGCGCCCCGGTCGACTTCGCCAGGATCTCGCCCTCGATCAGCACCGGGCCCGGCTTGCGGGCGGAGCCGCGGGAGGACGAACCGAAGCCCTCGCCGTAGCGAGCCGCGGGCTCGTCCATGAAGCCGGACGCCTCCGCCCAGCGGCTCTGCCCGAAGCCGCCTCCGGAGCCGGCCCGCGCCTGCGCCCGCTGCCAGCCGGGCGTCGCGTAGCTCGACCCGAAGGGCTGCATCCCCTCGAACCGGGAGCCGCGGGTCGCCGAATACCCGGCCGGCGCCTCCGTGACCTCCACGTGCGCCTCCGGCAACTCGTCGACGAAGCGCGACGGGATGGTGGAATTCCACAGGCCGTGGACGCGCCGGTTGCTGGCGAAGAGGATCTTCGCCCGCTTGCGGGCCCGCGTGAGGCCGACATGGGCGAGGCGCCGCTCCTCCTCCAGCCCCGCCCGGCCCGATTCGTCGAGCGCGCGCTGGGAGGGGAACAGGCCCTCCTCCCAGCCGGGCAGGAACACGGTGTCGAACTCGAGCCCCTTTGCGGCGTGCAGCGTCATGATCGAGACCCGGTCCTGGTCCTCGGTCTCGCTCATGTCCATCACGAGCGCGATGTGCTCCAGGAAGGATTGCAGGTCCGGGAACTCCTCCATGGAGCGGACGAGCTCCTTCAGGTTCTCGAGCCGGCCGGCCGCGTCGGCCGACTTCTCCTTCTGCCACATGTCCGTGTAGCCGGATTCCTCGAGGATCTGCGCCGCGAGGTCGTGATGGGCCGTGCGGTCCATGGCGGCCCGCCAGCGATCGAAATCGGCCAGCAGCGAGCGCAGCACGCCGCGGGGCTTCGGCTTCATCTCGTCGGTCTCGACGAGGTAGCGGGCGGCCTGCATCAGCGGCACGCGGGCCCGCCGCGCATAGGCGTGCATCTGCTGGAGGCAGGCCTCGCCGAGCCCGCGCTTCGGCGTGTTGACGATGCGCTCGAAGGCGAGGTCGTCGGCCGGCTGGGCCGTCGCCCGCAGGTAGGCGAGGGCGTCGCGGATCTCGGCGCGCTCGTAGAAGCGCGGACCCCCGATCACCCGGTAGGGCAGGCCGAGCTGCACGAACCGGTCCTCGAGCTCGCGCATCTGCGCCGAGATGCGGACGAGGACGGCGACCTGGGACAGCCGCTCCTTGCGGGACTGGATCGCCTCGATCTCCTCGGCGACGATCCGCGCCTCCTCCTCGGAATCCCACGCGCCCGTGATGGTGACGGGCTCGCCGGGCTCGTCCTCCGTCCGCAGCGTCTTGCCGAGGCGCTCCTTGTTGCGGGCGATCAGGCCGGAGGCGGCGGCCAGGATGTGGCCGGTGGAGCGGTAGTTCCGCTCCAGGCGGATGACGGTCGCACCCGGGAAGTCGTGCTCGAAGCGCAGGATGTTGTCGACCTCGGCGCCGCGCCAGCCGTAGATCGACTGGTCGTCGTCGCCCACGCAGCAGAGGTTCTTGCGCGTCTGCGCGAGGAGCCGCAGCCACAGGTACTGCGCGACGTTCGTGTCCTGGTACTCGTCGACCAGCATGTAGCGGAACCGGGTCTGGTACTGCTCCAGCACGTCCGGGTTCTCGCGCCAGAGGCGCAGGCATTCGAGGAGGAGGTCGCCGAAATCGGTCGCGTTCAGCGTCTTCAGGCGGGCCTGGTAGGCCTCGTAGAGCGCGCCGCCGCGGCCGTTCGCGAAGGCGCCCGCCTCGCCGGCCGGAACCTCCTTCGGCTGCAGGCCGCGGTTCTTCCAGCCGTCGATGAAGCCCGCCAGCTGGCGGGCGGGCCAGCGCTTCTCGTCGATGCCGTCGGCCGCGATCACCTGCTTCAGGAGGCGCAGCTGGTCGTCCGTTCCGAGGATGGTGAAGTCCGACTTCAGCCCGACCAGCTCGGCGTGGCGGCGGAGGATCTTCGTTCCGATCGCGTGGAAGGTGCCGAGCCAGGGCATGCCCTCGCCGGCCGCCCCGACGAGGTGGCCCACGCGCTCCTTCATCTCGCGCGAGGCCTTGTTGGTGAAGGTCACGGCCAGGATGCCGGACGGCCACGCCTTGCCGGTCGCGATCAGGTGGGCGATCCGCGTCGTGAGCACGCGCGTCTTGCCTGTGCCGGCGCCGGCCAGCACGAGGACAGGCCCTTCCGTCGACTCGACCGCCTGCCGCTGCTCCGGGTTGAGGCCGGCGAGGTAGTCCGTCGCGCCCTCCGGGATCGGCACGGCGATCGCCGCGCGCGCCCGCTCGGACAGGGTCGGCTGGCGGGGAGCGTCGGGCTCCGGCACGGACAGGGCACGGGCGCGATTCATCGTCCCTCTCTGGATCAAAACGCGAACGCCGTCGAGGCGGGTGCGGGCCGGGACCCGCGAGAACCCGCGCCTCCCCACGGCGTTGAGCCCCATATGGGGCGCGATCGCGCTCCCGAGGAGATCACCATGAGAACCCTGCTCGCCGGCCTCGCCGGCGCCCTCCTGCTCGGCGGCGCGGCGTCGGCCCAGGTGCTGCCGGAGACGAGCCGCTCCGAGGCCTCGTCCAACGCCATCAACAATTCGCTCGTCCGCCAGGGGCAGGCCCGCGACGCCGCCCAGCAGCAGCAGTTCGAGATCAACTCGCTGCGCAACGCCCGGCCCGCGCCGACCGTCGTCGCCCCGCCGATCGTGGCGCCCGCGCCCGTCATCCGCTGACGCCGCCCGTCGGGGCGGAGGGCGAGCCCGTGCGGATCGCGACCGGGCGCGCGAGGCTGGCGCGCGACCGCCTCGCCCTCCTCAGGAAGGCGATCCCCGTCGGCGAGCGTCTGGGGCAGGGGCTCGTCCACGGCCTCATGGCCGCGACGGCGGCGATCGCGGCCTACCTCCCGACCCAGGTCCTGGGTCTCCGGGGGGGGTTCTGGGGCGCCATCACGGCGCTCGCGGTCGTGCAGACCGAGTTCGGCGCCGTCCGGACCACGGCCCGCGACCAGGTGCTCGGCGCCGCCGTCGGCGGGGCCGTCGGCCTCGTCATCCTGCTGACCCTGGGCCAGGGCCTTCCGGCCTACGGGCTCGCGGTGGTCCTCGCCATGCTGGCCTGCTGGGGGGCGAACGTCGCCTCCGCCGCCCGGCTCGCCGGCGTGACGGCCACCATCCTCCTCCTCGTGCCCCATGCGGGCTCGCCCGAGCGCATGCTCGCCTCGCGGGTCTTCGAGGTCGGCTGGGGCATCACGGTCGCGCTCGCCGTGGTCTGGGCCGGCAGCCGGATCCGGGACCGGATCGAGCGCGGCGCCGCGACGCGCGACGCGGACCCTAGTGCCGCGTCTCCGGACCGTCCGGCGAGCGGCGGGACAGGCCGATCGTCCGACCCGCCCCCGCCGGCGGCGGCAGCGGCGCGTGCGCGGCCTTCATGACGGCGAGGTTCGCCAGGATGTCGTCCGGTAGGGCGCTCGCGCGCCGCGTCGCCATGTCCACGTGGACGAACAGCTTCTCGCAGCTCGCCGCGACCCAGCCCTCCTCGAGGTGGTGGATCTCGAAATAGGCGTGGATGCGCTTCGCGTCGTAGTCGAGGATCCGCACCGTCGAGCGCACGGGCGTGCCGAGCTTCAGCTCCCGCATGTAGCGCACGTGGAGCTCGGCCGTGAAGGCGGACCCGTTGCGGTCCCGCAGGTACTCCGGCCCGAGCCCGAGCAGGGTGAAGACCTCGTCCGCGGCGCGATCGAACAACACGACGTAATAGGCCACGTTCATGTGGCCGTTGTAGTCGATCCAGTCCGGTTCGACCGTCATCGTCGACGCCACGAACGGCGCGAAGACGACGTTCGGCAGCTGTTCGTCCGACATCGTGGCTCCCGTCGCGTGCGGGCCATCAACACCACCGGCCGCTCCCGGCCAACCCCGGGGAGCCGTCCGGCGTCGCCGATTCGCGCCCCGCTGCGCGCGAGCGGCGCAGTGTTGCCGCCCGGCCACGTCTGCTACGGTCCGGACCGCTATAGCGGGGCCGAGGCAGGCCCTCCCGGACGCGAGCCATGACAGCCCAGACCTACCATCGCAGCCGTCCCGAGGAGGCGGTCGTCCAGCGCGTCGTGGCGGACCTGCAGGCCCGCTTCGGCAATCGCGCCGTCACCAGCCAGGCCGTCCGCGAGCAGCACGGCCACACGACCACCTGGCTGACGAACCAGCCGCCGGACGTCGTCGTGTTCCCGCACTCGACCGAGGAGGTCGCCGCCATCGTCCGGCTCTGCGCCGAGGCGAGGATGCCCGTGATCCCGTTCGGCACCGGCACGTCGCTGGAGGGGCACCTGAACGCGCCCTACGGCGGCGTCTCCGTCGACACGAGCATGATGAAGGCCGTCGTCGCCATCCATGCGGAGGACCTCGATTGCGTGGTCCAGCCCGGCATCACCCGCAAGGAGCTGAACGAGCAGCTGCGCGACACCGGCCTCTTCTTCCCGATCGATCCCGGCGCGGACGCCTCGCTCGGCGGCATGGTCTCGACGCGCGCCTCCGGCACCAACGCCGTCCGCTACGGCACCATGAAGGACAACACGCTGTCGCTGACGGTCGTCACGCCGGGCGGCGAGATCGTCAAGACGGGCACCCGCGCCAAGAAGAGTTCGGCCGGCTACGACCTCACGCGGCTCTTCGTGGGCTCCGAGGGCACGCTCGGCATCGTCACGGAGATCACGCTGCGCCTGCACGGCATCCCGGAGGCGATCGCGGCCGGCATCTGCCCGTTTCCCACGCTCGGCAGCGCCTGCGAGGCCGTGATCGTGACGATCCAGTCCGGCCTGCCGGTCGCCCGCATCGAGCTGCTCGACGACGTGCAGGTGCGCGCCGTCAACGCCTATTCCAAGCTGACCCTGCCGGTCTCGCCCCTGCTGCTGCTCGAGTTCCACGGCACGGAGGCGAGCGTCGCCGAGCAGTCGCAGCGCTTCGGCGAGATCGCGGCCGAGTACGGCGGCGGCCCCTTCGAGTGGGCCACCAAGGCCGAGGAGCGCAGCCGGCTCTGGCAGGCGCGCCACGACGTCTACTGGGCCTCGCTCGGCCTCCGGCCCGGCGCGAAGGGGCTGGCGAGCGACGTCTGCGTGCCGATCTCCCGCCTCGCCGAATGCCTGGAGGAGACCAAGCGCGACATCGAGGCGTCGGGCCTGATCGCGCCGATCGTCGGCCATGTCGGCGACGGCAACTTCCACACCGGGCCCCTCGTCATGATGGACGACCCGGACGAGGTCGCGCGCTGCGAGGCCTTCCTGCACCGCCTGGCCGAGCGCGCCATCGCCATGGAGGGCACCTGCACGGGCGAGCACGGGGTCGGCCAGGGCAAGATGAAGTACCTGAAGGCGGAGCACGGCCAGCCGGCCCTCGACCTGATGCGGCTCCTGAAGCGCGCCATCGATCCCGACGACATCATGAATCCCGGCAAGATCCTGGCCGCCTGACCGCCCGCACGCCTTGCGCGACCTCCTCACCTTCCTGGCCGGGCTCGTCATCCTGGTCCTCGTGGCGGCCCTCGCGGTGCCGCCCTTCGTGGATTGGCGGGCGCAGCGGGACTACGTCGACGCCGCGATCTCCAAGGCGGCGGGCCTGCCGGTCGCGACGGAGGGCGCGCTGGAGGTGCGGCTCCTGCCTTCGCCGCGGCTCCGCATCGAGCGCATGCGGATCGGCAACCCGGCCGGCGACGACGCCTCGCTCCTCGCCCATTTCGTGCGGGCCGAGATCGCCCTGCCGCCGCTCCTCTCGGGCGAGATCCGCTTCCTGGACAGCCGCGTCGGACGCCTGGAGGCCAAGCTGCCGACGGGCACCGGGGGCGATTGGCGCATCCCGCGGGCGCTGCTCGCCGCGGACGCGCTGCAGCACGCCTTCGTCTTCGAGAACCTCAGCGTCCTCCAGCTCTTCGTGACGATGGTCGAGCCCGGCACCGGGCGGACGGACCAGATCTACGCCGAAGGCGTGCGGGTCGAGGCGCAGTCGCTCGCCGGCCCGTGGCGGATCGAGGGCCAGGCGGACGGGACGCCCTTCACGCTGCTCACGGGCGCGCTGGACCCGGACGGCCAGACCGCCGTGAAGCTGAACCTCGCGGGCGAGAAGCGCCCCCGCATCGCGCTGGACGGCCGGCTCGTGTTCCAGCCCGAACCGGACGGAGCGAATCTCCGTCCGGTCTTCGAGGGCACGGCCCGCATCGCGGCCGGCCCGGAGGCCGGGGCCCCCGTCCCCGTCGTGGCGACGTCGCAGGTCCGGTCCGCCGGCCGCGCCGTGGATCTCGACGCCGTCGTGATCGAGGCCGGCGAGGGGACGGGCGCGGCCCGGCTCACCGGCTCGGGCCGGATCTCGATCGACGAGCGCCGGGCCGTGGTCGCGCTCGAGGGCCGGCGGGTGGACCTCGACGCCCTGCTGCGCCAGGGCGCGGCGGCGCCCTCCGCCGCCGCCCGCCTGCCGGTCGCGGTCGACGGCACGCTGAAGCTCGATTCGGCGGCGCTCGGGGGCGAGGAGCTGACCGGCCTCCAGGCCCGCTTCGCGCTCGACGGCACGCGGCTCGCAATCCCGTCCCTCGACGTGACCGTTCCGGGCGGAACGGCCGTGACGGCGTCCGGCACCGCCGACCTCGTGCCGAACGGCGCCATCGACGGCCGGGTGGCGCTGAAGACGCGGGCCGCCGACCGGTTCGTCGCCTGGCTCGGGCGGCTCGGCTTCGGCGCCGTCCCGTCCGGCATGCTCGACGGGCGGGCGGCGGAGGCGTCGGCCGACATCGTCGTGGCGGCGCCCGTGGCGTCGCTCCGCAATCTCCGCATCCAGGTCGGCGACGGGATCGCGACCGGGCTCCTGCGCTACACGGCGGCCGAGCCGAGCGGCCGCCCGCGCCTCGACGCGCAGCTCGCGGTGCAGAACCTCGACCTCACGGCGGCGCCCTCCATCCGGGGCGCCTTCGACGCGGCGGGCGCCTTCGACCTCGGGCTCATCCTCGACGCGCGCAACGTCGGCTACGGCACGGCCGAGCGGGGAGGGCGCATCGCCGCCCGCATCCGCTCGGACGGGCTCGCCCTCGCCGTGGACCGGCTGGAGATCGTCGACCTCGCGGGCGCGAACGCGTCCCTGTCGGGCCAGCTCGAGCCCGGGGGCGGCGGCCGCATCGCGGGGCGCCTCACGGCCCGCCGGGCGGCGCCGCTCGTCGACCTCGTCGGACGCCCCTGGCTCGGACCGATCGTGGACCTCGTGCCGGCCTTCGTGCGCGAGGGCGACCTCGACCTCGAGGTCACGGCCTCGCGCACCGGCGCCGGCGCGCTGACGACCCGCCTGTCGGGAACGGCGAGCGGCGGCTCGCTCGCCGGCGAGGTCGCGACGGAGAACGGCCGCACGCTGTCCCTTTCGGCCGATCTCGGCACGCCCCGGGCCGGCACCTGGTTCGGCCGGCCGGCCGACCCGGCGCTCGCCCGTCCGGCCCGGATGGCGCTCCGGGGCACGCGGCCGGCCGGCGGGGCGCTGGCGCTGTCGCTCGACGGCGAGGTCGCCGGCCTGCGGATCGCGACGCGCACGCCCTTCGGCCTCACGCCGGAGGAGGACGGGATCACGTCCGGCGAGGCGGCCGTGGTCGCGGCCGACGCGGCGCCGCTGCTCGCCGCCGCCGGCTTCGGCGCGGTCGGCGCCGTCCCGGTGGACCTCGCGGTCACGATCGCGCGCGATCTCGACCTGACCCGCATCAAGGCCGCCGGTCGCATCGCCGGGACGGCGGCCGAGATGGACCTGCGGGCCGCCGGCCGCGCGGCCATCACCGGCTCGGCCTCGCTCGGCCGCGTGTCGCTGCCCGGCCTCGCCGCGTTCCTCGTCGTGCCGCCGGGCGGTCCCGAGGGGACGGACCGCTTCGCGGCCCCGCCGCCGATCCCGGTCGGCGGCAGCATCGCGGTCTCGGCCGCGACCCTCGATCTCGGCCGCGGCCTCGCGGGCGGCGCCGCGCGGTTCGACCTCGCGACCGTCCCGGACGGGATCGCGGTCCGCGGCCTGGAGGCGACGCTCTTCGGCGGCCGGGTCGAGGGCGCCGTCACGCTGACGCGGCAGGGCGGGCTCGCGTCGCTGATCGGCGAGGGCAGCCTCGCGGGCGCGTCGCTGCCGGCCGTCGCCGGACCGCCCTTCGCGGGCGGCACCCTGGGCGTGCAGCTCCGCTTCGGGTCCTCGGGCGAGACCGCGTCCGGGCTCATGGGCAATCTCGGCGGGGCCGGAACGGTCGCGATCGACGGCCTGTCCGTGGCCGGCGCGGATGCCGGCGCGGGCCGTCGCGCCGCGGCCCGCGCCCTGCAGGGCGACGACCCGCTGGCGCAGCCGCGACTCCTGACGCTCGTCTCGGACGAGCTCGGCCGCGCCCCGTTCGTCGCGACGGCGACGGTCGCCGGGCCGGGCAGCCTGGTCGGCGGCGTGCTGCGCATCGCTCCGCTCGCCGCGTCGGACGCGTCCGGATCCTGGCAGGGGGCGGCCAGCATCGACCTGCGGACCGCCTCGCTCGACATCCGCGGCGCCCTCACGGCTCGGGAGAGCCCTCGGACGTGGTCCGGCGCGCCTCCGACGATCGGGCTCGGCTGGCTCGGGCCGGTGGGCTGGCCGAACCGCGTGGTCGATGTCGGGCCGCTCGCGAACGGCCTCGCCTCCGTCGTGCTCACGCGCGAGCTGGAGCGGATCGAGGTCTTCGAGCTGGACGCCGCGGAGCGGGCCCGCATCAACGGCCGCCAGGAGATGGACCGCGCCCGCAAGGCCGCCGCCGAGGAGGCGATCCGCCAGGCGCGGCTGAAGGCGGAGGCCGAGGAACGGGCGCGTCGCGCGGCCGACCTCGCCCGCCAGGAGGCGGAGCGCATCCTGAACGTGGCGCCCGGCGGCGAGATGCGGGCCTCTCCGACCCCGCCGATCCCGCCCGCGCCGCTGCGCTGAGGCGGCGCTACCCGCCGTACTCGGCCTGCCCGGCGGCGAGGAGCAGGTGCACGCGGATGGCCGAGGACAGGTTGGTGTCGCCGCGCCCGCGGTCGATCTCCGACACCAGGGCCGGCACGGAGAGGCCCCGCCGCTCGGCGAGGCGGCCGAGCGCGTCCCAGAACGGCTCCTCCAGCGAGATGCTCGTCCGGTGCCCGGCGATGGAGAGCGACCGCTTGCGGACGCCCGCCGTCACGTCTCGTCCCGGCGATGCGCGTCGAGCACGGCCCGGCTGCGGCGCTGCTCCGCCTCGGCGGCGTCGCGCTCGGCCTTGGGACGGCCGAACCTGGTCCGGTTGGCGTCGGCGCGCGCCTCGTCCGCCGCCCGGTCCCGCGCCTTGCGGGCCTTCCGCAGGTTGACGATCTCGGCCATGGCCGCCCCGCCTCCGCTCAGACGAGCTGCCGGCCCTCGGCCGAGATGACCGAGCCGAGATCGGTCGCGCCCGTCTCGCCGAGATAGTCGTTCAGCAGCATCTCGTTATGCGCCTTGCCCGACGGGATCATGGGGAAGCAGTTCTCCTTCTTGTCCACCAGGCAATCGAAGATGACCGGCTTGTCGATGGAGATCATCTCCCGGATCGCGTCGTCGAGCGAATCCGGGTCGCCGCAGCGGATCCCGGCGCCGCCATAGGCTTCCGCCAGCTTCACGAAGTCCGGCAGGGACTCGGAATAGCTCTGCGAGTAGCGGCCGCCATGCAGGAGCTCCTGCCATTGCCGCACCATGCCCATGTACTCGTTGTTCAGGATGAAGATCTTGACCGGCAGACGGTACTGCACGGCGGTCGACATCTCCTGCATGTTCATCAGGATCGAGGCCTCGCCCGCGATGTCGATCACGAGCGCGCCCGGATGGGCGAGCTGCGTGCCGATGGCCGCCGGCAGGCCGTAGCCCATGGTGCCCAGGCCGCCGGACGTCATCCAGCGGTTCGGGTCCTCGAACTTGTAGTACTGGGCGGCCCACATCTGGTGCTGGCCGACCTCGGTCGTGACATAGGTGTCGTGGCCCTTGGTGAGTTCGTAGAGCCGCTCGACCGCGTATTGCGGCTTGATGACGGACGAGGAGGGCCGGTAGGCGAGGCACTTCCGGTCGCGCCAGCGGCCGATCTCGCTCCACCAGGCCTGATGGGCGCCTTCGTCCCGCGCCGGCTTCAGCTCCTTCCAGGCGCGCACCATTGCCTCGAGCACGTGGGCGCAATCGCCGACGATGCCGATGTCGGCCTTCACGTTCTTGCCGATCGAGGAGGCGTCGATGTCGACGTGGATCTTCTTCGAGTGCGGCGAGAAGGCGTCGAGCCGCCCCGTGATGCGGTCGTCGAAACGGGCGCCGATCGCGACCATGACGTCGCAATCGTGCATGGCGTGGTTGGCCTCGTAGGTCCCGTGCATGCCGAGCATGCCGAGGAAGGCCGGGTTCGAGGCCGGAAACGCGCCGAGCCCCATCAGGGTCGACGTCACCGGGAAGCCCGTGAGCCGCGCGAGCTCGCGCAGCGCCGCCGAGGCGCGCGGTCCCGAATTGATGACGCCGCCCCCCGTGTAGAGGATCGGCCGCTTGGCGCGCGCCATCATCTCGACCGCCTGCCGGACCCGCCCCTCGTCGCCCTCGACCTTCGGCCGGTAGGTCTTGTGGCCGTTGTCGGAGGGGCGCTCGTAGAGCCCGGCCTTGAACTGGATGTCCTTCGGCAGGTCGATCACGACCGGACCCGGGCGGCCGTTCGTCGCCACGTAGAAGGCCTCGTGCAGGATGCGCGGCAGGTCCTCGATCGATTTGACGAGGTAGTTGTGCTTCGTGCAGTTCCGCGTGATCCCGACCGTGTCGCATTCCTGGAACGCGTCCGTGCCGATGAGGTGCGTCGGCACCTGTCCCGTGATGCAGACCAGCGGGATTGAATCGAGCATCGCGTCGGCGAGGCCGGTCACGGCGTTGGTCGCGCCCGGTCCCGAGGTCACCAGCACCACGCCCGGCTTGCCCGAGGAGCGCGCGTAGCCCTCGGCGGCATGGACCGCGCCCTGCTCGTGGCGCACGAGGACGTGGGTGAGGGCCGGCTCGTGGAACAGGGCGTCGTAGATCGGCAGGACGGCGCCGCCGGGATACCCGAAGACGTGGTCCACGCCCTGGTCGCGGAGCGCCCGGACGACCATCTCGGCGCCCGTCATCGTCTCGCTCATTGTTCTCTCCCCTGCGTTGCGCCGTGCCCGAGACAATAAAAAAGGGCCCCGAGGGACCCTGCATGCGCCATCAACCGGATAAAGCGGGGGTCAGACCCGCTCCGTCGATGGCGCCTTCCTTACGATAATGGTGTTGGGCACGAGCCGCTCCGGCCGATAATCTGCCTCCGCGGTAGCCCCTGCGCCGGTCCCGGTCAAGCCGGGCGGACGGATCTCGTCCCCCGACGGGCGCGGCGCGGGTGCCGTGCGACGGGTCAGCCCACGATCGCCAGCGTCGCGACGGCGTAGCCGTGTCGGATCGTGCGGCCGAGCACGGGGTCGTGCAGCTCGAAGTCGAAGCGGTCGGCCGGCCGGATGCCGCCCTTGGCCGCGAAGGTGCCGCCGAACAGGGCGCAGCCGTCGGGCAGGCCCGCCTCGAAGCCGCGTGCCACGAGCTCGTCGGCGGGCAGCATGTCCGCGAGCGTGCCCTCCTGGTAGAGCACCCGCTCGCCGGCGATGGTGGCGAAGGAGCGCAGGATCAGCCGATCCCAGTGGCCCGCGACCTCCGCCAGGGGCCAGACCTCCGGGGCGATCGGCTTGTCGCACATCTGCTTCGACACGGTGATGTTGTAGGTCTCGACCTTCCGGTCCGTGTGGTCCGAGCCGACGCCCACGAAGGTCTCGCCGTCCGCTCGCAGCAGCACGAACTCGACCTCGCCGCTCGACTCGCCGCCGCTCGCCTCGATCGCGTCCGCGCCGGTCAGCCGCGCGGCGGCCACCCGATAGTAGATCGGCGTGGAGGCCGGCGGCGCCACGCCGAGCTCGGCCAGTTCGGCGATGTGCTTGTCGCGGGCCACCGGGTCGCGGCCGGTCCAGCCCGCGATGACGAGCTCCCGGACCAGCATGGTCCGGTCTTCGGAGCGGCCCTCGGCCGTGACGTGGAGGGCGAGCGGGTGCGGCATGGGGCAGGTCCGGGACGAAGGGGCGGATCAGGTCCGAGAGGAGGCGAGGCAGGCCTCGATGCCGGCGGCGGCCGCGAGCAGCGCCCCGTCCGCCATCGGCGCCGCGGCGAGCATCAGGCCGACGGGAGCCTCCCCGGGACGGTGGACCGGCAGGGAGATCGCGCAGCCGTCGGCCATGTTCACCAGGGAGCA
>JAEUAC010000440.1 GCA_019695455.1 Methylorubrum extorquens
TAGACGCCGCCGCTCCCGCCCCCGACACGACCCCTTCACCGGAGTGCCATGATGATCTCGTCCAAGAAGCCCGACGACAGTGTCGGTGAAGCCCGCAAGCTCGACGACTTCTCGCAGACGCCCGCCCAGAAGGCCGCGCTCGGCGGTGGTGGCGAGGAGGGCGGCGGCCGCACCGAATCGAAGGAAGGCTGGGGCGGACCCGGCGCGGGCCGCGGTCCCGCGACCCATGGCGGCAATTCGCAGGGCCACGGCGACCGGATGCCCTCCGACGGCGAGCACGGCGCCGCGACGAACCCCAAGACGAAGCCCGGCGAACGTCACGACGCGTGATGATCGGGGCGGGTTCGACCCGCCCCGGCCGACGACGCGTCAGCGCCACTCCGTCAGGCTGACGGGCAGGCTTGCCGGCGCCGGCGCGCGGGCCGGCTCGCTGCCGGGCCGGGCGCGCCGACCATAGCGGACCGCCCCCTCCAGGCCGCCCGGGGCCAGGCCGATGTCGTGGAGGGCCGCGGAATCCAGTTCCTGCAGCTGGCGCAGGTCTCGGTGGACGCGCCATTCGGCGACCAGGCCGGCCACGACGACCGTCACGCGAGCGATCCAGCCGGAGCCGAGCGACGGCGCGGCGAGGAGCGTGTGATGGGCGATGGACATGGCGGTCTCCGATGGTTCCGCGTCGGGCTCGTGCCCGCCCCCACCACGTATGATTGCGGCTTGCATAATGGAAACGAATGTTCATGATCTAAGGGATCACGGACCGTTATGGGGCGGACGGATGCGGAACCTGGATGTCGCGCTCCTGCGGGCCTTCGTGTCGGTGGCCGAGACGGCCGGGATCACGTCCGCCGCGAACGTGCTCAACCTGACCCAGGCCGCCGTGAGCCAGCAGATCCGCCGATTGGAGGAGACCTTCGGCCGCCAGCTCTTCGATCGCGACCGTCGCGGCATGCGGCTGACGGACGACGGCGAGCGGCTGTTCGGCCCCGCCAAGCGGATGCTCGCGCTGAACGACGAGATCTGGACGGAGATGACCGCCAAGGTCTTCACGGGCCGTATCCGCCTCGGCGTGCCGCTCGATCTCGTGGGCGTCTACCTGCCGGCGGTGCTGCGGACGTTCGCCCGGGCGCACCCGCAGGTGGAGATCACGCTCATCTGCCGGTCGTCTCCGGTCCTCAAGGCGGCGCTCGCGGCGGGCGAGATCGACCTCGCCGTGGTCGAGGAGCCCGGGACCGGCCCGGACGCCGAACTGCTCGCGACCGACCGGCTCGTCTGGGTCGGCGCGCGGGGCGGGGAGGCCTACGCGAAGCGGCCGCTGCCGGTCGCGTCCTGCGAATCCTGCGCCTTCCGGCCGACGATCCTGGAGGCGCTCCGGTCGGTCGACGTGCCGTTCCGCATCGTGACGGAGGGCGCGAACCTCGACGCCTCGTCGGCCGCCGTGCAGACGGACCTCGCGATCGTCGCCTCGCTCGCCTCCACGGTGCCGGACGAGATGGCGGTGCTCGGCGCGGCCCAGGGATTGCCGCCGCTCCCGAGCTTCGCCATCAACCTCTACCTGCCGCGGACGGACGCGACGCTCGCCGTCCAGGCGCTCGCGCGCGGGCTCCGCGACGCCTTCGTCGGCCGGGCCTTCAAGGCGGCCTGACGCCGCCCGCGACGCTCCGGCTTGCCGTGCGGCCGTCCGCCGGCCTACCCCATCGTCAGGAGGCGGACGACCTCCGCCCAGGGAGATCCACCATGGCCCAGAACCGCCGCGTCCTGCTCGCGAGCCGCCCGAACGGCGCGCCGACGCCGTGCGACTTCCGCATCGAGACGGGTCCCATGCCGCAGCCGAAGGAGGGAGAGCTCCTTCTCAGGACGCGCTGGCTGTCCCTCGATCCCTACATGCGCGGCCGCATGAGCGCGGCGAAATCCTACGCGAAGTCGGTCGAGGTCGGCGACGTGCTCGAGGGCGGCACCGTCGCGGAGGTGGTCGAGACGACCAATCCGCGCTTCGCGGTCGGCGACGTCGTGCTCTGCGGCAACGGCTGGCAGGATTACGCGGTGTCGGACGGCAAGGGCCTGCGCAAGCTCGATCCCTCGGTCGCGCCGGTCCAGACCGCGCTCGGCGTCCTCGGCATGCCCGGCATGACGGCCTATACGGGCCTCCTCACCATCGGGCGGCCGAAGGCCGGCGAGACGCTGGTCGTCGCCGCCGCGACGGGGCCGGTCGGCTCGGCCGTGGGACAGATCGCCAAGATGAAGGGGTGCCGGGCGGTCGGCATCGCGGGCGGGCCCGAGAAGTGCCGCCTCCTCACGGAGGAGTTCGGCTTCGACGCCGCCATCGACCACCGCGCCCCGGACTTCGCCGACCAGCTCGCGAAGGCCTGCCCGGACGGGATCGACATCTATTTCGAGAACGTCGGCGGCGCCGTGTGGGACGCCGTCTTCCCGCTCCTCAACGACTTCGCCCGCGTGCCCGTCTGCGGGATCGTCTCGCACTACAACGACACGGACCTGCCGGCCGGGCCCGACCGGACGCCGCAGCTCATGGGCGCCGTGCTCCGCAAGCGCCTGACGCTCCGCGGCTTCATCGTGTGGGACTTCGCCGACCAGGCGAAGGATTTCGCGCGCGACATGGGCGAGTGGGTCAAGGCCGGGCGCATCCGCTACCGCGAGGACGTGGTCGACGGGCTCGAGAAGGCGCCGGAGGCCTTCATGGGGCTGTTGCAGGGCAGGAACCTCGGCAAGCTCCTCGTGAAGGTCTCCTGACCGGCCGGATGCCATGATCCCACCGCGGCGGGCCGCGACGGCGGGCGCCGAACGTCGGCGCTCGATCCTGCGGGCGACGGCATCACGGCAGGCCGATGACGGCCGCGGAGCCGGCCATGACGGTCGCGGCAACGCGAAGCCCTCGCCCTCCGACGCGTTGACACGCGCGCGCCGCTCCCCTCACTGACGCCATGGACCTGCGGGGGCAGTGGATCGGA
>JAEUAC010000008.1 GCA_019695455.1 Methylorubrum extorquens
GGTCCAGCCGAGGCCTTCCGCCACGACGCGCGGTCCCTTGTCGTCGAGCACGGCGACGAAGCCTTCCCCGCCCTGCGTCGCGAAGCGGTAGTCCGGCCCGTGGCTCGCCGGATCGCGGGCGCTCACGCAGATCCAGACGCGGTCCCGGTCGTCGATCCAGACGAAGTTCGTGGACGGAAGCGGCACGCCGTCGATCTCGCGGACGACCGGCTCCACCCGTCCGTCGCGCCCGACGGACCAGATGCCGCCCTCCCGGCCGACATTGGCGAACAGGAGCGTCCCGTCCCGGCGGAGCGCGATTCCGTTCGCCTTGAGGCCGCGCGGCGCGAGATCCGGCCCGATGACGGTCTCGCGCCCGTCGAGCGCCAGATGGGCCACGGCGCCGCGCAGGTCGCAGGTGAAGAGGTCGCCCGACGCCGTCGCGAGCACGCTTTCGGGCCGCCGGAGCGTCGCGCCGATCTGCACCAGCTCGTCGGGAGAGACCGTGAACCCGGTCGGAAAGGCGGACATGCCGGCCGTCCTACCCGACGGCCCGGCGCACGGCGTCCAGCGGGTAGAGGGCGAGGCGCGGCCCCGCCTTCATGAGCTGGCCGGGGAGGGGGTGGCCGACCAGCTGCTCCATGCGCCGGGCGATCGGCAGCATCGCCGCGAGGTCGATGCCGGTCTCGTGGCCGGTCTCGTCCAGGAGGTAGACGAGGTCCTCGGTGGAGATGTTGCCCGTCGCGCCTGGCGCGAACGGGCATCCGCCGAGCCCGCCGACGGACGATTCGAAGCGGGTGATCCCCGCGTCGAGGCCGGCCATGACGTTGACCAGCCCGATGCCGCGCGTGTTGTGGAAATGCAGCGTGACGGCGATCTCGGGATGCGCGTCCCGGATCGCCCCGCACACGGCGCGCACGATCGGCGGGGTCGCCATGCCGGTCGTGTCGCCGAGCGTGACGCCCCGGATGCCGATGGCGGCCATGCGGCCCACGATCTCGACGACCCGGGCCGGCGCGACGTCGCCCTCGAAGGGGCAGCCGAAGGCGGTCGCGACCGCGCCGTGCACGACGATGTCGTGCGCCGCCGCCATGCGGGCCACCTCGCCGAAGCCGCGCAGGCTGTCGGCGATCGGGCGGTTGACGTTGGTCCGGTTGTGGCTCTCGGAGGCCGACACGAAGGTCACCATCTCGTCGACCTTCGCGGCGATGGCCCGCTCCGCCCCCTTCTCGTTCGGCACGAGGCAGGCGAGCGTCAGGTCGGGCCGGCGCGCGATGCCGGCCAGGACGTCGGCGGCGTCGGCCAGCTGCGGCACGGCCCGCGGCGAGACGAAGGACGACACCTCGAACCGGCGCAGGCCCGCCGCGACGAGCGCGTCGAACACCGCGATCTTGTCGGCCGTCGGCACGATGCGGGGTTCAGCCTGCAGCCCGTCGCGCAGCCCGACCTCGGTCACCTCGACGACGGTCCCGCCCATGTCTCATCCTCCCGGTGCTGTCCGGACGGCATAGCCGGCGATGCGCCCGCCGCACCATTGCCGGATCGCGAGGACGGTCCTCACGGGGGCGGAAGCCCCTTGGGCCGCGAGCCGGCGTTCGCGGATGGATGGGGGCGCCCTCGCGCATGGATGAGGGCGATGCGCGCGGGCCGCGGCTAGTCTCGTGCCGGGCCTGCGCAGACGGCCGCGAAGGGGGATGGGACATGCCGCAGGGACTCTCGCGCCGGGCGTTCGGCGCCGCCGTGGCCGCTCCCCTCGTGCTGGGGGCCGGCCGGGCCTCCGCCCAGGCCGCTCCGCTCCGCATCGGCGTCCTGAACGACCAGGGCGGGCCGCTCGCCGACATCGGGGGCCTCGGCTCCGTCGAGGCCGCCCGCATGGCGGTCGCGGATTTCGGGGGCGCCGTTCTCGGCCGCAGGATCGAGATCCTGGCGGCCGACCACCAGAACAAGCCGGAGGTCGGCCTGACCATCGCCCGTCGCTGGTTCGACGACGAGGGCGTGGAGATGGTCACGGACCTCACGAACTCCTCCATCGCGCTCGCCGTGCAGCATCTCGGCCAGGAGAAGAGAAAGGTCACGCTGGTCGTGACGGCGGGCGCCACGGCCCTCACGGGCGCGCAATGCTCGCCGACGGGCGCGCAATGGGTCTACGACACCTACGCCTCGAGCCACGGACTGGTCCGGTCGCTGCTCGGCCAGGGCCTCGACACCTGGTTCGTCATCGCGGTCGACTACGCCTTCGGGCAGAACCTCCTCGAGGAGGCCACCAAGGCGCTGACCCTCAACGGCGGGCGGGTCGTGGGCTCGGTCAAGCACCCGCTCAACACGCCCGATTTCGGCTCCTACCTCCTCGCGGCGCAATCGTCGGGCGCGAAGGTCATCGCCCTCGCCAACTCGAACGCGGACTTCATCACCTGCATGAAGCAGGCGGGCGAGTTCGGCGTGGGCGCCGCGAGCGGTCAGCGGCTCGCCGCGACGGTCGTGTCGACGCCGGACCTGCAGGCGATCGGCCTGCAGCGCGCCAGCGGCCTCGCCTTCGTCAGCGGCTGGTACTGGGACCTGAACGAGGCGACCCGCTCCTGGTCGAAGCGGTTCTTCGCGGTCCGCAAGGCGATGCCGACGGAGTACCAGGCCGGCACCTATTCGGCCGTCCTGCACTACCTGAAGGCGGTCGCCGCGGCGGGAACCAGCGAGGCGGCCGCCGTCATGGCCGCCATGCGGGCGGCCCCGATCGACGACGTCTTCGCGCGCGGCGGCACGCTGCGGCTCGACGGCCGGATGGTGCACGACATGTACCTGATGAACGTGAAGGCGCCGTCCGAATCCACGGCGCCCTACGACGTCATGAAGGTCGCCGACGTCATCCCGGGCGACGTCGCCTTCCGGTCCCTGAAGGACAGCACCTGCCCGCTGGTCAAGGCGTGAGCCGGCCGGCCCTGGACACGAGAGAGAGAACCCGATGCCGTTGAGTGGCATTCGCGTCGTCGACCTGACCCGCATCATCGCGGGTCCGTTCTGCACGATGCTCCTGGCCGACCTGAACGCCGAGGTCATCAAGATCGAGACGCCGGGCGAGGGCGACCCGCTGCGGCAGCAGGGCGAGGCCGTCGCGGGGCTGTCCTGGTACTATGCGGCCTACAACCGCAACAAGCGGTCGGTCACGCTCGACCTGAGGAGCCAGGAGGGCAAGGACGTCCTGGCGCGCCTCATCGAGGGCGCCGACGTGCTCGTCGAGAACTACCGGCCGGGCGTGCTCGCCGCCATCGGCTTCCCGCCGGAGCGGCTGGAGGCGCTGAACCCCCGCCTCGTGACCTGCTCCGTGTCGGGCTTCGGCCAGGAGGGTCCCTACGCCCAGCGGCCTTCCTTCGACTTCATCGCGCAGGCGATGAGCGGCTTCATGAGCATCAACGGCCGCGAGGGGGAGGATCCGATCCGGTCGGGCATCCCGATCTCCGACCTCGTCGCCGGCCTGTACGGGGCGCTGGGCGTGGTCGCGGCCCTGCAGGCCCGGGAGCGGACGGGGCGCGGCCAGCAGGTCGGCATCGCCCTCCTCGACGGGATGCTGAGCTTCCTGTCGTTCATGGCGGCGAACTTCCTCGCCTCCGGCCGCCTGCCGGTGCGGACCGGGAACGACCATCCCCTCGTCGCGCCCTACGGCCTCTACGCGACGGCGGACCACCCGATCGCCATCGCGCCGAGCAACGAGGGCATCCTGTCCCGGCTGCTCAAGGCGCTCTCGCTCGAGCACCTCCGCGACGATCCCCGCTTCGCCACCAACGCGGCCCGCATGGCCAACCGGGACGCGCTCAGGGCCGAGGTGGAGGCCGTGACGCGGCTGAACGACCAGGCGAGCTGGATCGCGACGCTCAACGCGGCGGGCGTCCCGTGCGGGCCCGTGCTCAATCTCGAGCAGGTCTTCGACGATCCGCAGGTCCGGGCGTCCGAGATGGTGCTCGAGGTCGACCATCCCGGCCGGTCGACCGTGCGGATGCTGGGCTTCCCCCTCAAGCTCTCCGACACGCCCTGCCGCATCTCCCGGCCGGCGCCGGAGCTCGGCGCCGACACCGAGGACGTGCTGCGCAGCCTCGACATCTCCCCGGAGGACATCGCCGCGATGCGGGCCGGCCGGCTGATCTGAGCCCGCGTCAGGCCTTGCGGATGTTCCAGAAGAAGGGCGCCGACGCCTTGACCATGCCGGTGACGTTCCGGCGCAGCGCGGTCGGCTGGCGATATTGGCCGAGCGGCACGTAGGGGACCGTCTCGAAGAGGTCGCGTTCCATGTCGACCGCCAGCGCCTTCTGGGCGTCGGGCGACGCCGTCATCCACTCCGTCCGCAGCGTCTCGATGACGGGGTCGGTCGGCCAGCCCGGCCACGCGCCGCGGCCGTGGCCGCGGATCGCGAGATGGGAGGCGGGCGACATGAACTCGACGCCGACCGCGGTCGTGTGGAAGACGCTCCAGCCGCCCTTGTCCGGCGGCTCCATGGAGGCGCGCCGCGTCAGGAGCGATCCCCAATCCGTCGTGACGAGCTCCACGTTCATGCCGAGCCGCCGCAGAAGGTCCTCGGTCACGCTGCCGAGCACCGCCACGTAGGCGAGGTCGGCGGGCGAGATGATCGTCACCTTCTCGCCCGCGTAGCCGGAGGCGGCGAGCAGGGCCTTCGCCTTGTCGAGGCGGGCCGTCATGGCCTCGGACCCGGTCCCGTTCGACATCGGCGTGCCGCAGGGGAAGAACGACTTGCACTCCTGGAAGATCGACGGATCGCCGTGCATGGCGGTCATGTAGTCGGTCTGGTCCACGGCCGCGAGGACGGCGCGCCGGACCTTCACGTTGTCGAAGGGCGGATGCAGGTGGTTGAACCGGAGGAGCACGACGGTGCCGATCGGATCGAAGCCGCTGATCTCGACGTCGCGCGCGCTCCTGAGCACCGGCAGGAGGTCGCCGATCGGCTGCTCGTACCAATCCACCTCGCCGCGCTGGATCGCGGCCGTCGCGGTGGCCGGGTCCGGCATGATCGTCCACTCGACCCGGTCGAAATGGGTGACCTTGCCGCCCGCGTGCCCGTCGACCGGCTCCGATCGCGGCACGTAGCCGTCGAAGCGCGCATAGGCGGCGCGGGCGCCCGGCGTCCACTCGGCCGGCAGGAAGCGATAGGGACCCGATCCGACCGGGTCCTTGATCTGCTGGAACGGATCCGTGCGGGCGATCCGCTCCGGCATGATGAACGGAACGGGGCTGGACGGCTTTCCGAGCGCCTCGATGAGGAGCGGGAAGGGCTGCTTCAGGCGGAAGCGCAGCGTGCGGTCGTCGACGGCGGCGATCTCGTCCGACAGCGCCAGGACCGTCTGCCCCAGGCCGTCGCGGGCGGCCCAGCGGCGGATGGAGGCCACGCAATCGGCCGCCCTCACGGGCTCCCCGTCGTGGAAGCGCAGGCCCTCGCGGAGCGTGATGGTCGTCGTCAGCCCGTCGGCCGAGGTCGCGAAGCCTTCGGCCATCTGCGGCCGCGGCCGCAGGGCGGCGTCGAGCGCGAACAGCGTGTCGTAGACCATGTAGCCGTGGTTGCGCACGACGTAGCCGGAGGTCGTCACCGGGTCGATCGCCGAGAGGTTCGCGTGCGGGATGAACCGCATCGTCCTCGCGGCCGATTGCGCGACGGCGGGCGCGCGGCCGGCGAGGCTGAATCCGGTTGCGAGCGCGGCGGG
>JAEUAC010000030.1 GCA_019695455.1 Methylorubrum extorquens
TCGAGCGGCGCGATGGCGGGGAGAATCGTCACGTCGCGGCCATCCGGGCGGCCTTCCGGGCTTGCCGTCCGCGGCGCCGCCGGGACCGGGCGGCGCGCGGGAACGCCGCTCTCAGCGGGTCGGGACGGGGTGCTCGCCCCGGTAGTCGTAGAAGCCGCGCTTGGCCTTGCGGCCGAGCCAGCCGGCCTCGACGTACTTCACGAGGAGCGGGCAGGGCCGGTACTTCGAATCGGCCAGGCCCTCGTGCAGCACCTGCATGATGGACAGGCAGGTATCGAGCCCGATGAAGTCGGCCAGCGCGAGCGGCCCCATCGGATGGTTGGCGCCGAGCTTCATGGCGACGTCGATCGAATCGACCGAGCCCACGCCCTCGTAGAGGACGTAGATCGCCTCGTTGATCATCGGCAGGAGGATGCGGTTGACGATGAAGGCCGGGAAATCCTCGGCGACGGTCGTCGTCTTGCCGAGCTTGTTGATGAAGGCCTTCGCCGATTCGAAGGTCGGGTCCTCGGTCGCGATGCCCCGGATCAGCTCGACGAGCTGCATCACGGGCACGGGGTTCATGAAGTGGATGCCGATGAAGCGCTCGGGCCTGTCGGTCGAGGCCGCGAGCCGCGTGATCGAGATCGAGGAGGTATTGGTCGCGACCATCGCGTCCGGGCGCAGCACCGGACAGAGCTTCTGCAGGATCTGGCGCTTGATCGCCTCGTCCTCCGTCGCGGCCTCGATCACGAGGTCGCACTCGGACAGCCCCTCGTAGGTCGACGCGGCCGCGATGCGGCCGACGGCGGCCTTGCGCACGCCGTCCTCGATGGCGCCCTTCGCGACCTGGCGCGCGAGGTTGCCGTTGATCGTCGCCAGCCCCTTGTTGATCCGGTCGTCCGAGAGGTCGTTCAGGCGGACGTCGAGGCCGGCGAGCGCGCAGACATGCGCGATGCCGGAGCCCATCTGACCGGCACCGATGATGCCGATCGTCTTGATCTCAGGGACCATGGACCTCCGTCCGGCGTACCGGCGATGCTTAGCGTTGCGCCTTGCCGAGCTCGGCATCGAGCTCCGGCAGGATCTTGAACAGGTCGCCGACGAGGCCGTAATCGGCCACCTGGAAGATGGGGGCCTCCTCGTCCTTGTTGATGGCGACGATGACCTTCGAATCCTTCATGCCGGCGAGGTGCTGGATGGCGCCCGAGATGCCGACGGCGATGTAGAGATCCGGCGCGACCACCTTGCCGGTCTGGCCGACCTGCCAGTCGTTCGGCGCGTAGCCCGCGTCCACCGCGGCGCGCGAGGCGCCCATGGCGGCGCCGAGCTTGTCGGCGATCGGCTCGATGTAGGTCTTGAAGTTCTCGGTCGACTGCATCGACCGGCCGCCCGAGATGATGATCTTCGCGGCCGTGAGCTCGGGCCGCTCGCTCTTGGCGATCGCCTCGCCCTTGAAGGTCGAGAGGCCCGGGTCCTCGGCGGCACCGACCGTCTCGACCGTGGCCGAGCCGCCGTCGCCCGCCGCCTTGAAGGCGGCCGTGCGGACCGTGATGACCTTCTTGGAATCGGTCGCCTGGACGGTCTGGATGGCGTTGCCGGCATAGATCGGCCGCTCGAACGTGTCGGGCGCGAGGACCTTGGTGATGTCCGACACCTGCATGACGTCGAGCAGCGCGGCGACGCGGGGCAGGACGTTCTTGCCCGTCGTCGTGGCGGCGGCCACGATGTGGTCGTAGGGGCCCGCCAGCGAGACGATGAGGGCCGCGTAGCTCTCGGCCAGCGCGTGGTCGTAGGCCGCGTCGTCGGCGAGGAGCACCTTCTCGACGCCCTCGAGCGTCGCCGCCGCGTCGGCCGCGGCGCGGCTGCCGGCTCCCGTCACGAGGACGTGGACGGGGCCGCCCATTCCCTTGGCGGCCGTGAGGGCCTTCCGGGTCGAATCGGAGATCGTCTGCTTGTCGTGATCGGCGACGAGAAGCGTTGCCATGTGAATACCTCCCGGGGAGCCCGCGTCAGATGACGGCGGCTTCGTTCTTCAGCTTCTCGACCAGTTCGGCCACGGAGCCGACCTTGGCGCCGGCCTTGCGGCCGCCCGGCTCGTCGGTCTTCACGACCTTGAGGCGGGGCGCCACGTCCACGCCGAGCGTCGCGGCGTCGGTCTCGGCGATGGGCTTCTTCTTCGCCTTCATGATGTTCGGCAGCGAGGCGTAGCGCGGCTCGTTGAGGCGCAGGTCCGTCGTCACGATGGCGGGCATCTTCAGCGTCAGCGTCTGCAGGCCGCCGTCGACCTCGCGGGTCACGTCGACCGAGCCGTCGGCCAGCTCGACCTTGGAGGCGAAGGTGCCCTGCGGCCAGCCGAGGAGGGCCGCGAGCATCTGGCCGGTCTGGTTCGAATCGTCGTCGATCGCCTGCTTGCCGAGGATCACGAGACCGGGCTCCTCCTGGGCGACGATGGCCTTCAGGATCTTGGCGACCGCCAGCGGCTCGACGATGCCGTCGACCTTCACGAGGATGCCGCGGTCGGCGCCCATGGCCAGCGCCGTGCGGATGGTTTCCGTCGCCTGCTGCGGGCCGATCGAGACCGCGACGATCTCGGTGACCTTGCCGGCTTCCTTCAGGCGGATCGCCTCCTCGACGGCGATCTCGTCGAAGGGGTTCATGGACATCTTCACGTTGGCGAGCTCGACGCCCGACCCGTCCGGCTTCACCCGGATCTTCACGTTGTAGTCGATCACCCGCTTGACGGGCACCAGAACCTTCATCGGAGACGCGTCCCTGTTCGCGACGGGATGGAGCCGGCCGCGCCGGCCTGCGGAGCGGCGCAGGTGAGGCGGACGACCCTCGTTTTTCGAGAGCGGCGGACCGTAAGGGCGGCCCGCCCGTTTGGCAACGCGGCGCCGATCACCTGTTCGCGCCCGGGATCCACAGGACGTCGTCCCGCCCGTCCCCGTTGAGGTGGCGCGACAGGACGAAGAGGTGGTCCGACAGGCGGTTCAGGTACTTGATGGCGGCCGGCGTGACCATCTCGCCCGGCTTGTCGGCGAGCGCGACGACGAGGCGCTCCGCCCGGCGGCAGACCGTGCGCGAGAGGTGCAGATGCGCCGCCGCGGCCGAGCCGCCGGGCAGCACGAAGGACCGGAGCGGTCCGATCCGCTCGTTCATCCCGTCGATCTCGCGCTCCAGCCGCTCGACCTGACTGTCCAGGATGCGCAGGTCCTCGCCGCCATGCGTGCCGCTTTCCGGCGTCGCGAGGTCGGCGCCGAGGTCGAAGAGGTCGTTCTGGATCCGGCCGAGCATCGCGTCCGAATCCGGCGAACCGCCCGTGTGCAGCCGGGCGAGCCCGATCGTGGCGTTGGTCTCGTCGACCGTGCCGTAGGCGTCGATGCGCAGGTCGTATTTCGGCCGGCGGTCGCCGGAGGCGAGACCTGTCCGGCCACCGTCGCCGGTGCGCGTGTAGATGCGGGTGAGCGCGACCATCGAACCTCCGAGAGCGGAGGGCCTGCACCCCGGACCGGCGCGCGTCAAGCATGGCACGCGCCGCCGATTGGCGCTCCCGTGCGCCTCTGTTACGCACCCGGCCGAACGAAGGAGTGGTGGATGTCGGCTGGATCGCCTCGGCCCCTGGTGGCCGGGAACTGGAAGATGAACGGGCTCGCGGCGACCCTCGCCCTCCTCGAGGAGCTGCGCGCCGGGCGCTCCGACGACGCGGCCGACCTCCTGGTGTGCCCGCCCGCGACGCTCGTCGCGGCCGCCGCCGCGGCGCTCGGCGGCTCCGGGATCGCCGTCGGCGGACAGGATTCGCACCCCGCCGAGAAGGGCGCCCACACGGGCGACATCGCGCCCGAGATGCTGGCCGACGCCGGCGCCCGCTACGTGATCCTCGGCCATTCGGAGCGCCGGACGGACCATGGCGAGGACGACGCGCTGGTGCGCGCCAAGGCCGAGGGCGCGCGCCGGGCCGGCCTCGTGGCCATCGTCTGCGTCGGCGAGACGCGGGCGGAGCGCGAGAGCGGGATCGCTCTCGACATCGTGCGCGGCCAGGTCCGCGGGTCGGTGCCCGAGGGCGCGACGGCCTCCGATCTCGTGATCGCCTACGAGCCCGTCTGGGCGATCGGGACGGGGCTCGTGCCGACCGTCGCAGACGTCGCCGCCATGCACGCCATGATCCGGGCCGAACTGCGGACCCTCGTCGCGGACGGCGCCGGCGTCCGCATCCTCTACGGCGGCTCCGTCAAGCCCTCCAACGCCGCCGAGCTCATGGCCGTGCCGGACGTGGACGGCGCCCTCGTCGGCGGCGCGAGCCTCGTCGCGGCGGACTTCCTGGCGATCGCGAAAGCCTGCCCGGCCCGGTGAGGCGGTGTCGTCCGGGCCTGGCGAGGGTCGACCCTGATCCTCGTCTACACGCGGCATGCCGAGATGCAGCTGGCGGAGCGCGAGCTGGATCGAGCCTGGGTCGAGCGCGTCGTGCGGGCGCCCTCGGCTTGGGAGCCCGACCCGGGCGATCCGGACCTGATCCGCCTCTTCGGGCGAGTTCCCGAGCGCGGAGACCGGATGCTGCGCGTCGTGCTATGCATGGAGGCCGGCACGCGATGTCGGATCATCACGGTTCACCTGGACCGGAACGCGGGACGGAGGCAGCGATGACGGTGCTGTCGGTGAGTTTCGATCCCGAGGCGAATGCCGGCTATGTCCGCTACGCCGAGGGACGCATCGACGGCTCGTCCGAGGTCGCGCCCGGCTTGATCGTCGACTGGAGCGCGGAAGACGAGCCACTGGGCCTCGAGATCCTCGACGTCCGCCAGCGTGTCGGGCCGGGCGACGTCGAGTCCTACCTCAAGGGTCTGGCGGAGGGGTGGCTGAGCGCGCAACGGGCCCAACCGCTCGCGGCCGAGTAGCCCCGCCTTTCAATCGCCGCGTCCCGCGTGCTAAAGGGCCCGGCTTCCACGCGGCCCGTGCATCGCCGCGCGTCCGGATCCCCATGCAGACCGTCCTGATCGTCGTCCACCTCCTCATCGTGCTCGCGCTGATCGGC
>JAEUAC010000040.1 GCA_019695455.1 Methylorubrum extorquens
CGCCGGCCTCGCGCTCGGCCCGGGCCGGATCGGCGAGACCGAAGACGACGCCGTCGATCCGGTTCGCACCGCCTTCGACCGCGCGCCGGAGCAGGTCGCCGAGCTTCGCCATGTCGGCGAGGCGGACCGTCACGACGTTCTGCGCCTGGTAGCCGTCGGGCTGCTGCTCGACGCCGCCGCCCGGCGGGCGGGTCTGCCGGAAGGCCTGCTGGAGCGAGACGGCGCTGGTCGCGACGTCGCGCGGCGCGACGCCGAGGTCGCGCGCGAGCGCCACGAGCTTCGCCACGCCGGCGGAGTTCTCGGACAGGGCCGCGGCCGCGCCGGAGGCGCGCGTCGAGACGCCGACCTGCACGGAGGCGTAGTCCGGCGGCATCTCCAGCGTCGCGCGACCGACGACGCTGATCTCGCCCGCCGCCGGGGCGGCCTGGGCCAGGGCGAGCCCCGGCCAGGCGAGCGCCGCGGCGAGGAGGAGGCGGGTCGGGGTCACGAGCGGTAGTCTCCGTTGATCTCGACATAGGCCTTGGTGAGATCGCAGGTCCACACCCGCGCCCTGCCCTGCCCCAGCCCGAGGTCGACCGAGACGGTGACGTCGTCGCCCTGCATGGCGGCCGTGGCGGCCGCCTCGTCGTAATCCGGGTCGCGCGCGCCCTGGTGCGCCACCCGGATGCCGCCGAAGGCGATGGAGAGCCGGTCCCGGTCGGCCGGCTCGCCCGCCTTGCCGACCGCCATGACGACGCGTCCCCAGTTCGCGTCCTCGCCCGCGATGGCCGTCTTCACGAGCGGCGAGTTCGCGATGGACATCGCGATCCGGTGCGCGGAGCGGTCGGTCTCGGCGCCCACCACCTCGACGGTCACGAACTTCCGCGCCCCCTCCCCGTCCTTCGCGACGAGCTGCGCGAGGTCGCGGAGGAGGTCGTCGAGCGCGTCCCGGAAGGCCGCGAGCCGCGGATCGTCCGCCCGCTCGATCCGGGCCCCGCCGGCCCGGCCGGTGGCGAACAGGAGCAGCGTGTCGGACGTGGAGGTGTCGCCGTCGACGGTCACGCAGTTGAAGCTCGTGGCGGCCCCCGCGCTCAGCAGCTCCTGCAGGACCGGCGCCGCGATCGGTGCGTCCGTGAAGCAGAAGGACAGCATCGTCGCCATGTCGGGCGCGATCATGCCGGCGCCCTTGGCCATGCCGTTGATCGTGACCTCGACCTCGCCGAGCCGGACGCGCCGCGTCGCGACCTTGGGGAAGGTGTCGGTGGTCATGATGGCGCGCGCCGCGTCGAGCCAGCCGTCGGGCGTGGCCCGCGCCGCGCAGGCCGCCAGCACGCCCCGGAACTTCGAACCGTCCAGCGGCTCCCCGATCACGCCCGTCGAGGCGAGGAACACGGTCTCGGCCGGGCAGCCCGCCTCGTCGGCCGCGATCTCGGCCGTCAGCGCCACGGCCTCGCGGCCCTTGAGGCCCGTGAAGGCGTTGGCGTTGCCCGAATTGACGACGAGCGCCCGGGCCCGCCCGCCCGCCAGCCGCTCGCGGCACCAGTCCACGGGCGCGGAGGGACAGCGCGAGCGCGTGAACACGCCCGCGACCTCCGTCCCCTCGTCGAGCAGGCAGAGGAGGACGTCGGTCCGGCCCTTGTAGCGGATCCCCGCCTCGGCGGTCGCGAGGCGCACGCCCGCGATCGGCGGCATGGCGGGATGGGTCTTGGGCGCGAGCGGCGAGATGGCGTGGGTCACGGCGATCCTCGTGCGGGGCCGGGCGAACCGGCCCATCGGTCGGGCGCTCCGGTTCCACATCGGCGGCCCGGCGGCAAGCCGCGCCCGCGGCCGCCCGCGCGGGGAGACGAAGCCGCCTCATCGCGGGAGGACCGGTCGATGCCGCGACGGACGAGGCGGGGAGCCGCCCCGTCGCTCAGAAGCGGACGGTGGCGTAGGCCCGCACGTCGCGGCCGGGCAGCAGCACCTCGTCCTTGCGGAAGGAGACGGAGTTGCGGACCCGGTCGTCGAGGAGATTGTTGCCGACGATCCCGACCGTCGCCTCCGCGAGGCCGGTCGAGGCCTTGTCGAAGCGGCGCGTGTAGCCGATTTCCGCCTTCAGGAGGTCGTAGCCCGGGGTCGGCGTCTCGTTCACGCCGGTGGCCTCGTGCGCGAAGGCGTGCAGCAGGCCCACCCGGGCGAACCAGGCGGCGTCCTTGTAGTAGAGACCGCCGCCGAGCCGGTGGGGCGGGATGCGGGGGACGTTGGTGCCGTCCCGGAACTCGGCCCGCACGACGTCGTACTGCCCGTCGATCCCGATCACGCCGGGACCCACGTCGAACAGGTCGTACTGCCCCGCGAGCTCGGCGCCGAAGAAGGTCGCGTTCTGCTGCGAATAGGCGATCTGGCGCAGCTCGTCGTCGCTGCCGCAGCTCGCGAAGTCGTCGCCGCAGCGCAGGCCGGTCAGGCGCTTGTAGATGAAGCCCTGGAAGGCCGTGTAGTAGCCCGTCGCCTCGAAGCGGACGCGGCCGTCGGCCTTGCGGAAGCCGAGCTCGATCGACTTCGCCTTCTCCTTCTTCAGGTCGGCATTGCCGATCTCGAACGTGCCGGGCGCGTCGTGCGCGCCCTGGCTGTAGAGCTCGAGCGAATCCGGCGCGCGCTCGGCGTATTGCCCCGTGAGGCTCGCCACGATCCCGAAGGGCAGCGTGTAGAGCGCGCCGAGGCTCGCGCTCTTCGGCCCGAACTCGCGCGTGCGGGGCCGGCTCGTCGGGTCCGTCCCGTCCGGCTCGCCGCCGTTCGGGAAGGTCGTGGCGGTGCCGCGCACGCGGGCGTATTCGGCGCGTCCCGCCGCCTGCAGGCGGAACGCCTCCGTCGCCTGCAGCTCCTCGAACAGGAAGACGGCCGCGCTCGCCGTGTTCGTCGGCAGGAGGAGCCCGCCCGCCTCGCCGGACGTGCCGATCGCCCGGTGGTTGAGCTGGATGCCGGCCGCGCCGCGCAGCGCGCCCAGGGCCGTGAAGACCGGCACGTGCTGCACCTCGAGGCGGAATTCCTGCTCCCGGTTGCGGAAGGTCGCCTGCGGCCCGAAGGGCGGGTTCTCGCCGAGGCCGATCTCCTCGTGCTTGTAGTTCGTGGTGCCGAACGCGAACCGGATCGCCTCGACGGCATCCAGCGAGGGCCGCAGCTCGCCCTTCGC
>JAEUAC010000174.1 GCA_019695455.1 Methylorubrum extorquens
GCGAGGCGCCCGGCCCGGGCGTCGCGGCCCCGGCGCCCGGCGCGGAGGCCGCGCCGATCCTGACCGCGGAGGCCGGACCGGCCCGGGCCCTCGGACGCGGCCGGCGCCGCATCATCGACCGGCAGAACGCCGAGCGGCTGGCCGCGGAGGCGGAGGATCTCCTCGCCGCCCGGCGGCTGGCGGACAGCCCCGCGGAGGCGGGCGAGCCGATCCCGCCCGAGGCCGACACGGCGGGCGGCGATCGCGGCGACGTCCTCCCTGACGGGGACGCGGCCGTGCCGCGCAAGCTCGCGCGGATCGCCGACGCGATCCGGCTCGGGGCCGCGGCCGCGCCCTCCCTCGCGGCCGAGCAGGACAACCGGTCCCGACCTTCCCGTCCCGCGGCCCCGGCGGGGCGGCAGGAGGCGAAGCCGGCTGCGGCGGACGGCCGGCTCGCCTTCGCGGCTCCCGTCAGCGCGAGCTTTTCCTGGCAGCCCCTCTGGGCCGGGCTCCCGGTCGTGCCCGCGGCGGACGCCGCGGACGATGTCGAGGGCGAGGACGAGGCGTTCGACACGGCCGAGACGGGCGAGGTCCCCGACGACGCCGACGACGAGGCGTTCGAGGAGCCGGAGATCGACGCGGTGGCGGCTCAGCCCGTCGCAACCCGCGCTCCCGCGCGTCCTGCGGCGGGGTCGCGGATGCCGTCCGCGGCGCGGATCGCGATGCCTGTCGCGGCGCCGAAGCCGGCCCGGGCGGCGGCGCGGCCCGAGGTCGACGGCGCCTACGAGCTGCCGCCCCTGCCGCTGCTCGCCGAGCCGAGGAAGCAGGTCTCCACCATCTCCAAGGACACGCTCGAGCAGAACGCCACCCTGCTCGAGTCCACGCTCGAGGATTTCGGCGTCCGCGGCGAGATCATCAACGTCCGGCCCGGCCCCGTCGTCACCCTCTACGAGCTCGAGCCCGCGCCCGGCACCAAGTCCTCCAAGGTCATCGGCCTCGCCGACGACATCGCGCGCTCCATGTCGGCCATCTCCGCCCGCGTCGCCGTGGTCCCCGGCCACAACGCCATCGGCATCGAGCTGCCGAACCAGAAGCGCGAGACCGTCTACCTGCGCGAGCTCATCGCCTCCGAGGACTTCGCCGGCACCAGCCAGAAGCTCGCCCTCTGCCTCGGCAAGAACATCGGCGGCGAGCCCATCATCGCCGACCTCGCCAAGATGCCCCACCTCCTCGTCGCCGGCACCACCGGATCGGGGAAGTCGGTCGCCATCAACACCATGATCCTGAGCCTCCTCTACCGGCACTCGCCCCAGGAATGCCGGCTCATCATGGTCGACCCGAAGATGCTGGAGCTGTCGGTCTACGACGGCATCCCGCACCTCCTCACGCCCGTCGTGACCGACCCGAAGAAGGCCGTCATCGCGCTCAAATGGGCCGTCCGCGAGATGGAGGAGCGCTACAAGAAGATGTCGAAGCTCGGCGTCAGGAACATCGACGGGTTCAACGCCCGCGTCGGCGAGGCGGCCGGGCGCGGCGAGGTGATCACCCGCACCGTCCAGTCCGGCTTCGACCGCAACACGGGCGAGATCGTCTACGCCGAGGAGGAGATGGACCTCTCCCCCCTGCCCTACATCGTCGTCATCGTCGACGAGATGGCCGACCTCATGATGGTGGCCGGCAAGGACATCGAGGGCGCCATCCAGCGCCTCGCCCAGATGGCGCGCGCCGCCGGCATCCACCTCATCATGGCCACCCAGCGCCCCTCCGTCGACGTCATCACGGGCACCATCAAGGCGAACTTCCCGACCCGCATCTCCTTCCAGGTCACGTCCAAGATCGATTCCCGCACCATCCTCGGCGAGATGGGCGCCGAGCAGCTGCTGGGCCAGGGCGACATGCTCTACATGGCGGGCGGCGGCCGCATCACGCGCGTCCACGGCCCCTTCGTCTCCGACGGCGAGGTCGAGCAGGTCGTGGCGCACCTCAAGGCCCAGGGCCGGCCCCAGTACCTCGACGCCGTCACGACCGGCGAGGACGAGCTCGGCACCGGCGAGAGCGGCGGCGGCGACGAGGCGGGCGGCGCCATCTTCGACAAGGGCGCCTTCGGCGAGGAGGGCGGGGACCTCTACGACCAGGCCATCCAGGTCGTCCTGCGCGACAAGAAGGCCTCCACGTCCTACATCCAGAGGCGCCTCGGCATCGGCTACAACCGCGCCGCCTCCCTCATGGAGCGCATGGAGACCGAGGGCATCGTCGGACCCGCAAACCACGCCGGCAAACGAGACATCCTCCTCGAACAGCACGAGTGGACGATGTCGGAGACCGGCTGACGAGGCGCCACCCGAACCCGGCGGGAGACCGCCGGGCCCGGTCGCACCGGCCGTCAGGCGATCGCGTCGAGGTAGATCTTCGGATCGAAGTAGTCGCTCGCCTTGGTGAAGCTCGTCACGCCCGCGTTCGCCATGAAGAAGTCGGTCGATTGCTGGAGCCAGTTGGTCACCGTGCCGTCGGCGTAGAGGCGCTTCCACTCCTTCGACGAGAACATCTTCTGGGCGCGGAACTGCTCCTGGATGTCGGCGAGCGGCACCTGGCCGTAATGGTTCGCCTGGAGCTGCTTCAGGGCCGCCTCGCTGTTGGCGATGATGTAGTCGTTGGCCTCCGCCCAGCCCTTGGCGATGCGCCCGAGCACCTCCTTGTTGCCGGCGTAGTAGTCGTTGCGGGCGGCCCAGCCGCCGATGATGGCGGCCTGCGGGTAGTAGGCCGAGGCGTCGGCGAGCTTCACGGCGCCCGGCACCTTGTCGCGGACCGTGATGTTGAACGGCACCCAGAGCGCGACCGCCGGCACGGCGCCCGAGATGAAGGCCGTGACGGCGGCCGGCATCGGCTGGTTCAGGAGCTCGACGTCCTTCGGATCGATCCGGTTCGCCTTCAGGGCGCGGTCGAGGAAGACGTGCGCGGTCGTCCCGACGGCCGTCGCGATCCGCTTGCCCTTCAGGTCCGCGAAGCTCTTGATGCCCTGGTCCGGCCGCACCCAGAGCTGGGCGGTCGCGACCTCGATGTCGTTGATGAGGAACACCTTGCCCTGGCCGCGCGCCGGGAAGTTCGAGAGCACGGCGCCCGTGGCCAGCACGTCGAGGCTGCCGCCGATCAGGGCCTGGAAGATCTCGAGGCCCGTGTTGAACTGCTTCATCTCGAAGTCGAGGCCCTGCCTGTCGAAGGAGCCCCGGTCGATCCCGGTCCAGATCTGCCCGTCGACGGCCACCGTGTGGAGGTAGCCGACCCGCACCTTGGACTTGGCCTGGGCGAGAGCCGGGCGGCCGATGGCGGCCCCTGCCGCGAGGCCCGCGGCCCCGGCGAGAACGTCCCTGCGCTTCATGTTCCTCTCCCCTTTGCTTGTCGTTAGTCCGAGAACGAGACCGGCCGCGCCTGGTCCTGCTGCGCCCGGTACTCGTCCATGACGAGGTCGCGGATATGGGACCGGAGCTCGCCGAATTCGGGCCGCTCGTGGATGGCCTCGTCGCGCGGATAGCCGAACGGCACGTCGACGATCTCCCGGATGCGGGCCGGCCGGGCCGTCACGACGACGATCCGGGAGGCGAGGTAGATCGCCTCCTCGACGGAATGCGTGATCAGCATGACGGTCTTCCGCTCGACGGCCAGGATGTCGAGGAGGAGGTTCTGCATGTTGGAGCGGGTCTGCGCGTCGAGCGCCCCGAACGGCTCGTCCATCAGCAGGAACTGCGGCTTGACCGCATAGGCGCGCGCGATCGCGAGCCGCTGCCGCATGCCGCCCGAGAGGTGCTTCGGATACGCCTGGGCGAAGGCCGAGAGGCCCATGAGGTCGAGGTAGCGGCGCACGATCTCCCGCCGCTCCCCGGCCGGCACGCGGTTCGCCCGGAGCTTCAGGCCGAAGGCGATGTTCTCCTCGACCGTCAGCCAGGGAAAGACGCCGTATTCCTGGAAGATGACGCCGCGCTCGGGGCCGGGCCCCGAGATCGGCGTCCCGTCGAGGAGCACGCGGCCGCTCGTCGGCGCCTGGAAGCCCGCCAGCATGTTCATCATCGTCGTCTTGCCGCAGCCGGACGGCCCGATGACGGCGACGAAGTCGCCCTCACGGATGTCGTAGCTGACGTCCTCGACGACGCGGAGCGGTCCGCGCGGCGAGCCGAACTCGAGCGAGACGTTCTCGAACCGGACCCGGACGGGCGGGCCGCCGACCACGGGCGCGCTCACGCGCCGCTCCTGTCCTGCCAGGCCAGGAAGCGCCCGCTCAGCCGGCGGAGCGCCATGTCCATGAACAGCGCGACGAGGCCGATGCAGATGATGCCGACATAGATCACGTCGAGCAGGAAGTAGGTCGAGGCGTTCTGGATCATGGCGCCGAGGCCGCGCTGGGCCGCGACGAGCTCGGAGGCGACCAGCGTCGCCCAGGAGACGCCGAGCGCGACCCGCAGCGCCGTGAGGATGTGCGGCACCGTGAGCGGCACGATGACCTTGCCGAAGACCTCGCCCGGGCTCGCCCCGAGCGTGCGGGCGACGCGGACGAAGAGCGGGTTCGTCTGGGCGACGCCCTCCGACATGACGATCACGCCCGCGAAGAAGGAGGCGTAGATCAGGATGACGAGCTTCGCCGGCTCGTCCACGCCGAAATAGACGATGACGAGCGGGATGAGGGCGATGGGCGGGAGCGCCCGGAAGAAGTTGATCACGGGATCGGCGAGCGCGCGCGCCGTGCGGAACCAGCCGATCAGGAAGCCGACCGGCACGGCGAGCGCGACGCCCACCGCAACGCCGATGAAGACGCGCCGCGTCGAGACGGCGATGTCCTGCAGCAGCCCCTTGGTCAGGAGGAGATCGACGAAGCGCTCGGCGACGAGGTGGGGCGGCGGCACCAGGGCCGCGTTGACGAGGCCGGTCCAGCGCACCGCGTACCAGGCGGCCAGGATGGCGAGCCACGGGGCCGCGACGAGCCCGATCCGCCTCAAGAGACCCGCCACGTCGCCTCCCGGCCCGCCTTCGTTGCGGATAGTCATATTATAAGCCATACGACCATACAATACGGCCGGCCGGATCGACCGTGGGAGGGCTCATGACGTCGCGTCTGCGCCGAGTCGAAGCGTTCTGCTACCGGGCTCCCCTGGAGGTGCCGGTCGTGACGTCCTTCGGCCGCATGGTCGACAGGCCGGCCGTGTTCGTGCGGCTGACGGACGAGGACGGCATCGTCGGCTGGGGCGAGGCCTGGTGCAACTTCCCGTCCGTCGGCGCGGAGCACCGGGCCCGGCTGATCGGCGACCTCCTCGGCCCCATGGTCCTCGGCCAGGACCTCGCCGAGCCGGGCTCGCTCTACCACGACCTCTCGCGGCGGACCGCCGTGCTGGCCATCCAGGCGGGCGAGCCCGGCCCGCTGGCGCAGGCGATCGCCGCGATCGACACGGCCCATTGGGACCTCGCCGCGCGGCGGGCCGGCCAGCCGCTCTGGCGCAGGCTGGGCGGCGCGCGCCGGACGATCCCCGTCTACGCGAGCGGCATCAACCCGACGGGTTCCGGCGCGATGGCGGCGCAGGCGGCGCGTGCCGGGCACCGCGCCTTCAAGCTCAAGATCGGCTTCGAGCCGGAGCGCGACCTCCTGAACCTGGCGGAGATCCGCCGGGAGGTCGGCGACCGGCCGCTCGCGGTCGACGCGAACCAGGCCTGGAGCCCGGACGAGGCCCGCGCCCGCCTGCCCGCCCTCGCCGACCGGAACCTCGCCTGGCTCGAGGAGCCGCTGCGGGCGGACGCGCCCTGGTCCGCCTGGCGGGCGCTCCTCGGCCCGGGCACGCCGCCGCTGGCCGGCGGCGAGAACATCGCGGGCGCGCCGGCCTTCGACGCCGCCTTCGCGGCCGGCATCCTGTCCGTCATCCAGCCGGACCTCGCGAAGTGGGGCGGCCTCACGGGCACCCTGCCCGTCGCGCGGGCGGCGCTGGACGCGGGCCTGCGGTTCTGCCCCCACTACCTCGGCGGCGGCATCGGCCTCCTCGCCTCCGCCCACCTGCTCGCGGCCGTGGGCGGCGACGGCGCGCTCGAGGTGGACGTGAACCCGAACCCGCTGCGCGACCTCTGCTGCGGCCCGGTCGGGACGGTGACGGACGGCCGCATCACGCTCGGCGAGGAGCCTGGCCTCGGCGCCGAGCCCGACCTGGAGGCGCTGCGGCCGTGGCGGACGCTCTGATGGCCGGGTTCGACTACGTCGTCGTCGGCGCCGGCTCGGCCGGCTGCCTCGTGGCGAACCGCCTGTCGGCCGATCCCGCCTGCCGGGTGCTCCTCCTCGAGGCCGGCGGATCGGACCGGAACCTCTGGCTCAGGCTGCCGGTCGGCTACTACCGGTCCATCTACGACACCCGCTTCTCGCGGCTGTTCGAGACGGAGGGCGGCGAGGGCACGGGCGGACGGCCGATCGTGTGGCCGCGCGGCCGGGTGATGGGCGGCTCCTCCTCCATCAACGGGCTCGTCTTCATCCGCGGCCAGCGCGACGGCTTCGACGACTGGGCCCGGATGGGCGCCGACGGGTGGGGCTACGGCGACTGCCTGCCCTACTTCCGCCGCTACGAGCGCTACCGCGGCGGCGCCAGCCAGTGGCACGGCGCGCTGGGCGAGTTCGACGTCTCGGACCTGCGCAACCACAACGTCGCCTGCGACGCCTGGCTCGAGGCCGGCCAGCAATACGGGCTGCCGTTCAACCCGGACTTCAACGCCGAAACGACCTACGGCGTCGGCCGCTACCAGCTCGGGATCGGCACGCGCTGGCGGTCGAGCTCCGCCTCCGCCTTCCTGCGCCCCGTCCGGGCGCGGCCGAACCTGACCGTCCTGTCGGGCGCCCACACGACCCGGATCCTGTTCGAGAACCGCCGGGCGAGCGGCGTCGAATACGTCCGGTCGGGCCGGACGGAGACGGTCTCGGCGGGCTCGGAGGTGATCCTGTGCGCGGGCGCCATCCAGTCGCCGCAGATCCTGCAGCTCTCCGGGATCGGGCCGGCCGACCTCCTCGCCCGCCACGGCATCGCGGCCCGCGTCGACCAGCCGGAGGTCGGCGCGAACCTGCAGGACCATTACCAGGCCCGCGCGATCGTGCGGCTGAAGGACAAGCACTCGCTCAACGACCATGTCCGCAGCCCGATCAAGCTCGCCGACATGGGCCTGCGCTGGCTCCTCGGCCGCGGCGGTGCGCTGACGGTCGGGGCGGGCCAGGTCGGCGGCGCGGCCTGCACGGACCACGCGACGGGCGGGCGGCCGGACGTGCAGTTCAACGTGATGCCGCTCTCGGTCGACAAGCCCGGCGAGCCGCTGCACGCCTATTCGGGCTTCACGGCGTCGGTCTGGCAATGCCACGCGGCCTCGCGCGGAACCGTCGCCATCCGGTCGGCCGATCCGTTCGACCAGCCCCGGATCGCGCCGAACTACTTCGCCGAGGAGATCGACCGGAAGACCCTGGTGGCGGGACTGCGCATGCTGCGGGACATCTTCCACCAGCCGGCCTTCCGCGGGCTCTGGACCGAGGAGGTGCTGCCGGGCGCGGGCGCGGGCGACGACGCGGCCCTGTGGGAGTTCGCCCGCACGAGCGGCGGGACGGTGTTCCACGCCTCCGGCACCTGCCGCATGGGCGGGCCCGACGCCGTGCTCGATCCGGACCTGCGGGTGCGCGGCGTCGACCGGCTCCGCGTCATCGACGCCTCCGCCATGCCGCTCATCACGTCGGCCAACAGCAACGCCGCCTCCCTGATGATCGGGGAGAAGGGCGCGCACCACGTCCTGGCCGCGGCCGGGCGCTGACGGAGGGACCCATGCCGTCCTCAGCCGAGGGGCTCTCGCCGAAATACGCCCGCATCGCCGACAGCATGCGCCGGCGGATCGCCCGCCGGACCTGGCAGCAGGGCGCCAAGCTCCCGACGAACGACGCGCTCGCGGCCGAGTTCGGCGTCTCGCGCGTGACGGCCCGGCAGGCGGTCGAGCTCCTGGCGCGGGAGGGGCTGGTCGAGGCGCGGCAGGGCCGGGGCACCTACGTGGTCGGGGCGCCGCCGGAGGACCGCTGGCTGCGCGTCGAGACGAGCCTCGCGGCCCTGGCCGAGGTCTATCGCGACACCTCGCCGGAGATCCTGAACATCGAGGAATCCAACGCCACGCCGCCCCTCCAGCCGGCGGACGGGGAGCCGGCCGAGCGCTACGTGTTCATGCGGCGGGTGCATTCGCGGGGGGGCGAGCCGTATTGCGTCATCTCGATCTACCTCGACGAGGCCGTCTTCCGGCAGGCCCCGGAGCGGTTCCGGCGCGAGGTCGTCATCCCGATCCTCACGGAGATGCGCCGCCCCGCCATCGCGCAGGCGCGGCAGACCTTCAGCATCGGGGCGGCCGATCTCGACGTGTCGCGGCACCTGCGCATCCCGCTCGGCGCGCCCGTGGCCGAGGTGCGGCGCGTGTTCGCGAGCGAGGACCGGCGCGTCCTCTATCTCGGCGAGGTGACCTACCGGGGCGACTTCGTGCGGATCGAGATGGACCTGAAGCCCTGAGCGGCTTCAGCCGAAGACCAGCTCGCGGTTCCGCCGCTCCAGCTCCTCGCCGTACTTGCGCAGGACGTGCGCCTCGGTGAGCGTCCCGAGGACGCGGCGCGACCCGTCCGCGTCCACCACGGCGAGCACGTCCGTCTCCGTGTCGACGAAGGCCTCGATGACCTGGCTGATCGTCATGCCGGGCATCAGCACCGCCTCCTGCTGGCGCGCCAGCGTCTCGACCGGCTGGTCCGTGTCGCTCGCGACGTTGAGGTCGGCCGTCAGCACGACGCCCGCATAGGCGCCGCCCCGCTGCAGCACGAGCTGCTTCTCGCGGCCGGCCGACATCAGCTCCAGCGCCTTCGCGATCGGCAGGTCGGCCCGGGCCGACTTGAAGTCGCGGCGCATCATGGCGGCGGCCGAGATCTGGCGCACCCAGCCGACGTCCTGCGGCCCGCGGATCGTGTCGTCGCCGCGCAGGTGGAAGCGCCAGGTCGCGAAGCTGTAGCCCCACAGCTCGCGCACGAGCAGCGACGCGATCGAGGCCGCCACCACGGCCCCGACCGTGATCGAGAAGTCGCCCGTCGTCTCGAGCGCGAGGCAGATCATGCTGACCGGCGCGCCGAGGACGCCCGTGCCGAAGGCCGCCATGCCGGCGATCGCGGCCGTGCCCGGCTGCAGGATCCAGCTCGCGCCGATCGCGGACCCGAGCACCGTGTAGAGGAGGCCGAGCAGCGCCCCGAGGAGCAGCGCGGCGAAGAACAGGCCGCCGCGGAATCCGGACCCGAGGGACAGGGCCGAGGCCGCCATCTTGAGGACGATCGCGGTGCCGAGCGCCCAGGCGGTCGGGTTGCCGGCGAGGCTGACCTGCAGGGCGCCGTGCCCCGCCCCGAGCACGATGGGGCTGACGAAGCTGAGGCCGCCGAGGAGGAGCCCGCCGACGATCGGCCGGACGATCGTGCGCGTGCCCGTGAGCCGGGCGAGGGCCTTCTCGACCGACGACACGCCGATCATGAGGAGGATGCTGGCGAACCCGCACAGCAGCCCGACGAGGGCCACCTGGAGGATCATCTCCGCCGAGAGCGGGGTGGGGAACCCCGGGACGAGGAGATAGGCGTGGGTCGTGATCTGGCGCGCGACCAGCGTCGCCGTGACGGCGCTCGCGATGACGGGCACGAAGCCCGCGGTCGCGTAGGCGCCGAGCACCACCTCGAACGCGTAGAAGGCGCCCGCGAGCGGCGCCGAGAACGCCCCGCTGATCGCCCCCGCGGCGCCGCAGGCGACGAGAAGGCGCATGTCGCTGCGGCGGGCGTTGAGCGCCCGGCCGGCGAGCGAGGCGACGGCCGCGCAGAGCTGCGTGAACCCCGCCTCCAGCCCGACGGAGCCGCCGGTGCCGTTCGACACGAGCGTCTGGCCCGCGATGTAGAGCGAGCCGCGCAGGGAGACCCGGCCGCCGTGCAGCGCGTTCGCCTCGATGGCGTCCGCGAGCTTCGAGCCGAGGCGGTGGGCGAGGAACACCGTCATGGCGCCGACGAGACAGCCGCCCAGGACCGGCACCGCGAGGGCGCGCCAGGGCGCGATCCCGGTCGCGGCGCTGAGGTCCACCCCGTCCGGCAGGTCGAACAGGGCGACCTGCAGGTAGTGCGCGGCCTCCGACATGGCCGCGACGACGAGGCCGCTGACGATGCCGATGAGCACGCCGGCCACGAGGAGGCCGAGCTCGCGACGCCGGAAGAAGCGCCGCAGGGATTGCGGCGCGAGGGCATCGAAGACGCGGTCCTGCAGCACTCGCCACCTCCAGGCGACGCACCTCTGTCATATGGAACTCTAGATGACCATACGGCCGGCGGCGTGGCGCGGCGGGTCAGGGCGGGGCGTGCCGTCGCGGGCTCGCCCAGCCCTGCACGGTCGAGCGGACGAGCGCGTCGACCATGGGGCGCACGTCCGAAGGGCCGATCGGCCCGAGGCCGCCGAGATGGCCGAGATAGATCATGCCGTGGACGCTGGACCAGAGCGCCTTCGCCATCACGGGGATCTCGGCCTCGTCCAGCGTCCCGTCCGCCCGGATGACGCCCTCGATGACGCCGAACAGCGCCGCGATGTCGGCCGCGATGGCGGGCGGGGCCTCGATCGTGCGCGGCTCGAACATGGCCGCCCAGGCATGACGATGGCTCGCGGCGAAGAGCTGGTAGGCATCGGCCAGACGGAGCAGGCGATCGGTCGTCGGCCCGCCCCCGCCGCCCTCGAGCGCGGCGACGAGGCTCGCGCGCAGGTCCCGCATGGTGAGGGCGTTGGCCTCGAGCCGCAGCTCCTCGAGGCTCGCGAAGAGCGAATAGACCGAGCCCACCGCCGTGCCGGCCCGTTCGGCCACGGCGCGGGCGCTCAGGGCCGACGCGCCCCCCTCCCGGACGATCTCGACGGCCGCGGCGACCAGGGCCCGGCGGTCGGCCTCGCGCGACCGCTCGTCCTTCTTCGGACGCCCTCGCGTCTTTTTTTGAACCATGTTCGAAATAACCCTTGCGCCCGTCGCCGATCCCGCTATATCGATTTCATGAACAGCGTTCAAACAAACCGGTCCGGTTCGTGGCGCCGTTCGGGAGTGTGCCCATGATCAAGGTTCTCGACCTGCTCATGCGAGGAGCGATCGCCGATACCTCGCAGGCGATCCACGACGCGAACGCCGTGGCGATCCTGCGCCAGCAGATCCGCGACGCGGCCGCCGCCCTGGCGAGCGCCCGGCGCGAGCTCGCCGTCGCCATGGCCTACGGGGCGGCCGAGGGACGCGCGCTCGACGCCCTCGCGGCCCGCATCGACGACGTGACCGCCGGCGGCCGCAGGGCGCTCGCCGACGGCCGCGAGGACCTGGGCCGGGATGCGGCCTCGCTCATCGCCGCGCTCGAGGACGAGCGGGCGGACCGGCAGGACGCCGCCGCCCGGTTCGGGCGGGACGTGAAGCGCCTGAAGGACCTCGTCGGCCGGGGTCAGGACCGGCTCCGCGATCTCGACAGGGGATTGCAGACGGCCCGGGCGACGGAGGCCGTCCGCCGGGCCGGCCTCAACGGCCGCCGCGTCGCGGCGCGGTCGACGGGCGCTCTCGGCGAGGCGGAGGCGACGCTCGCCCGGCTGCGGGCCCGCCACGCCGGCGAGGCGGACATGCTGGACGCCCTGGCGAGCCTCGACGAGGCGGGCGACGTCGACGCCCGCCTGGACGCCGCCGGCTACGGCCGGGTGCGGACCGACCCGAAGGCCGTCCTCGAGCGGCTGCGCGCCTCCGCCTGACATCGCCGATCCCCTTCCCTCACCCTCACCGACAGGAGACCACCATGACCCCGCAGATGCCCCACACCCCCGCCTGGAAGACCTTCACGTTCGTCAGCTTCATGATCGCCGCCGGCATGCTGGCGCTCGGCATCTTCTTCATGCCCGCCGACATCTGGATCAAGGGCTACATGGCCATGGCGGCCGTGTTCACGGTCGGCGCCACGTTCACGCTCGCCAAGACGCTGCGCGACGAGCACGAGGCGAGCCGGCTGATCAACAAGATCGAGGACGCCGCCGCCGAGCGCGTCCTGCGGGACGCCGTCCCGGGCCGCATCTGAACCCGACCTTCACCATGGGGCGCGCGTCTTTCCTTAAGACACGCGCCCCACATCTGACCCTCGAACGATCCGGATCCGCCATGCAAGCCGCCGAGACTGTCCCGTCCTTGCTTCGAAGCCGTCGCTTCGCGCCCCTGTTCTGGACGCAGGCGCTGGGCGGCTTCAACGACAACCTGTTCAAGCAGGCCATGGCGCTGCTCGTCGCCTACCGGGTCGGCGCCGGCTCCGGGCTCGATCCGGCCTCGCTGACGGCGCTCGCGGGGGCGACCTTCGTGGCGCCCTTCATCGTGCTCTCCGCCTTCGCGGGCGGGCTCGCGGACCGCATGGACAAGGCCGTGCTGGCCCGCCGCCTCAAGCTCGCCGAGATCGCCATCGTGGCGCTCGCGGCCGGGGCGCTCGCGACCGGCCACCTCGCGAGCCTGTTCGCCGTGCTGTTCCTGCTCGGCTGCCAGGCGGCGATGTTCGGTCCCGTCAAGTACAGCCTCCTGCCGGCCCACCTGCGCAAGGAGGAGCTCGTCGACGGCAACGCGCTCGTCGAGGGCGCGACCTTCGTGGCGATCCTGCTCGGCTCCATCCTCGGCGGCTGGCTGATCGGCTCGCCCGGCGGGGAGACCATCGTCGGCGCGGGGCTCCTCGTCGTGGCGGGGCTCGGCTACGGCGCGTCGCGCTTCATCCCGGCCGCCCTGCCGCCGGCGGGCGCGGCCGGCGGCCGCCGCATGGGGACGCTCGCGATCCTGCGCGAGGCGAAGGCCGAGCGGACGGTCTGGCTCTCCATCCTCGGCATCTCGTGGTTCTGGGTCGTCGGCGCCACGCTCCTCTCCTTCGTGCCGCCCCTGGCGCGCGACCGGCTCGGCGGCGACGAGGCCGTCGCGAGCTGCCTGCTCGGCATCTTCTCCGTCGGCATCGCGATCGGCTCGCTCGCCTGCGCCCGCAGCCTGAAGGGCGAGATCACGCCGCGCCCCGTCCCCTTCGCGGCGCTCGCCCTCTCGGCGCTGCTCGTCGTCTTCGCGGCCGCGGTCGCGGCCCTGCCGGCCCCCGAGGCGAGCGGGCGCCACCTCCTCGACGTGCTCGCCTCGCCCGGCGCCCTCCTCGTCGGCGCGGTCCTGTTCGCGCTCGCGGTCGTGGCCGGCTTCTACGCGGTGCCGCTCTTCGCCATCATGCAGCACGCCGCGCCCGAGGACGCGAAGGCGCGCACCATCGGGGCGAACAACGTCGTCAACTCGCTCTTCATGGTGGCGGGCGCGGTGGTCACGGCGGGCCTCTCGTCGGGCCTCGGCGTGTCGCTCCCCTGGCTCGCCGTGATCCTCGCCGCCCTGAACCTCGTCGCGGCCGCCATCATGCTGCGGCTCCTGTCGCGCCTCGTCCTCAAGACGATCGTGCGGGCGGCCCTGTCGCTCGTCTACGGCGTCGAGGTCCGGGGCGAGGAGAACATGGCGAAGGCCGGCGCGCGCCGCGTCGTGGTGGCGAACCACCAATCCTTCCTGGACGGGCTCGTGGTCGCGGCCTTCCTGCCGGGCGACCCCGTCTTCGCCGTCGACACGGCCATCGCGAGCCGCTGGTGGGCGAAGCCCCTCCTGGCGCTGGTCGATTTCGCGACCGTCGACCCGACCAACCCGATGGCCCTGAAGTCGCTCGCCCGCGAGGTCGAGAACGGCCGCACGCTGGTCATCTTCCCGGAGGGCCGCCTCACGGTCACGGGCTCGCTCATGAAGGTCTACGACGGGCCGGGCCTCGTCGCGGACCGCACGGGCGCCGACGTGGTCCCCGTCCGGCTCGACGGGCTGCAGCACACGCTGTTCACGCGCCTCTCGGGCCGCGTCGCCCGCCGCGTCGCGCCGCACGTCACGATGACGATCCTGCCGCCGCTCCGGCTCGCCGTGGACCCCGCCCTGAAGGGCCGCGCCCGCCGCAAGATGGCGGGGCAGCGCCTCTACGACGTCATGTCGGAGATGATCTTCGTCACGTCCGCCCTCGACCGGACGCTGTTCGGCTCGCTGGTCGACGCGGCGGCCATGAACGGCCGCGCCCACGTCGTCGCCGAGGACATCGACTTCAAGCCGCTCACCTACGGCCGCCTGCTCGCGGGCTCCTTCGTGCTCGGCGGCAAGCTCCGCCGCCTCACGGCCGAGGGCGAGATCGTGGGCCTGCTCCTGCCGAACTCGGTCGGCGCGCTCGTGTCCTTCTTCGCCCTGCAGGCGATCGGGCGCGTGCCCGCCATGCTGAACGTCTCGTCGGGCGCGGCCGGCATGGGCGCGGCCTGCCGCATCGCGAAGATCCGCACCGTGCTGACCTCGCGCCGCTTCGTCGAGAAGGGCAAGCTCGGCCCCGTCGTCGAGGAGCTCGGCCGCGGCGTCGCGATCGTCTACCTCGAGGACGTGCGCGACACGGTCGGCCTCGGCGCGAAGCTCGCCGGCCTCGCCCGCTCCTACGCGCCGACGCTCGGGCGCGCGGCGGGCGATCCGAACGCGGCGGCCGTGGTGCTGTTCACGTCCGGCTCGGAGGGCGCCCCGAAGGGTGTCGTGCTCTCCCACCGCAACCTCAACGCCAACCGCTACCAGGTCGGCGCCCGCATCGCCTTCAACACGCGCGACATCGTCTTCAACGCGCTGCCGATGTTCCATTCCTTCGGCCTGACGGTCGGCACGCTCCTGCCGGTGCTCGCCGGCATCCGCACGTTCCTCTACCCGTCGCCGCTGCACTACCGGGTGGTGCCGGAGCTCATCTACCAGACGAACGCGACCGTCTTCTTCGCCACCGACACGTTCCTGCGCGGCTACGCCCGCATGGCGAACCCCTACGACTTCCACTCCGTGCGCATCGTCGGCGCCGGCGCCGAGCGCGTCTCCGACGAGACGCGGCGGATCTGGTCGGAGCGGTTCGGCGTGCGCATCCTCGAAGGCTACGGCGCCACGGAGACGGCGCCCGTCATCGCCTTCAACACGCCCATGCACTTCAAGGCCGGCACCGTCGGCCGCCTGATGCCCGCCATCGAGCACCGCCTCGACCCCGTGGCGGGCATCGCGGAGGGCGGCCGCCTGCACGTCCGCGGCCCGAACGTGATGAAGGGCTACCTGCGCGACGCGGCGCCCGGCATCCTCGAACCCGTGGCCGACGGCTGGTACGACACGGGCGACATCGTGGCGATCGACCCGGACGGCTTCGTGTCGATCCAGGGCCGGGCCAAGCGCTTCGCCAAGATCGCGGGCGAGATGGTCTCGCTCGGCGCCGTCGAGGAGCTGGCCGCCAAGGCCTCGCCCGCCGCCCGCCACGCCGCCCTCGCCCGCCCCGACGCCCGCAAGGGCGAGGCCGTGGTGCTGGTCAGCGAGGACCCGGCGCTGACGCGCCAGACCCTGATCGCGGCCGCCGCCGCGAACGGCGTCCCCGAGATCGCCATCCCGCGCGACGTGCTGGCCGGCCGCCCGATCCCGGTCCTCGGCACGGGCAAGACGGATTACGTGGCGCTCGCCGCGAGCCTGGCGGAGGCGCCGGGGCAGGAGGCGGCGTGACGGCGGGGCCGGCGACCGGGCGGGATCCGTCCGCCCGGGCCGCCGCTCCGCCCGGACTCGGCCGACGACGCGACGTCCGCGCGCGGTGCGCGGTGCGGGACCCTGGACGCTGCTCCTGCGGCCGTCCCCGGCCCGTCTCGGACATTGCGGCCGTCGAGCCGATCAAGGTAAGATCAAGCTTCGACTGAGTGGCAGCTAGGGTTCCGGGTAGCCATCAAGGCCGCTGCTGGACCGAGCGTTGCGGACACCGTGGTCAATCCCACGGCGGCACCCGAGGGATAAAAGCCCAGAGGCGGAGACGTCGAGACCCACTACGGCCCATCCTGGGCACGGAGGTCTCATGTCGCTTGTGCCGTTCGTCTTCGTTGTGTCCGCCGCCTTCATCCACGCCTTCTGGAACCTGCTTTCGAAGCGGGCGGCTGATGCAGGTCCAAGCTTTGTTTTCGCCTACAATCTCGTCTGCTGCGTAGCCTACGCGCCGTGGGTGATCTGGCTCTTCCAACACAACGAGATGCCGTGGACATGGCCTGCCTCTGCCGGCATCGTGCTGAGCGGGCTCATCCACCTCGCCTACAGCCTCTGTCTCCAGCGCGGCTATCAGGTCGCCGACCTCTCAGTCGTCTACCCTACCGCGCGAGGCACGGGGCCGCTACTCTCCTCCATCGGCGCGTTCTTGCTGCTCGGTGAGACGCCCACGCCGCTCAAGATCATGGGTCTGATCGGCGTCGTCGTTGGTATTGGCCTCATCTCGACACAAGGCGATCTCGCAGCTTTCCGCCGTCCAGGTGGGCAAGCGGGTCTGCGATGGGGTGTCGGAACGGGGGCGCTGATCGCGTCCTACACCATCGTGGACGCATACGTCGTCAAGGAACTCGGCGTGCATCCGGTGATCCTCGACTGGTGCTCCAACCTGCTCCGGTTCCTCCTGCTCGCGCCGCTGGTGCTGCGGGACGTCGGTCATGCCCGTGAGCGTATGGCGGGACGCTGGCACCTCGCCATCGCGGTGGGGGTTCTCTCGCCGCTCTCCTACATTCTGGTCCTGCTCGCGCTCGACCTGGGTGCGCCGTTGAGCGTCGTGGCCCCTGCGCGCGAAATGTCGATGATGGTCGGAGCGCTACTGGGCATGATTGTGCTGGGTGAGGCGGTCGGGCGCTGGCGTCTGCTCGGATGCCTCGTGCTCGTGCTCGGGGTTGTGCTGCTTAGTCGAAGCTGAGTGTCCGCTTTCCACTCCGATGCAACGTCGGCCGGATCGAAAGGCGCGTCCGCTTGGGAGCAATCTTCCAGCGGGGCTGGACGGCTGAGGAGGGTGAAGCCGACGTGCGGCCGGTTGGAGCGCCTTGGTGTGCGCCCGAGCGCTGCCGCGCCCGAAGGGGAGATCGGGCGCCGGGCTCAGCGCTCGTCCGTGCGGGAGGCGGGCGGAGACCTCCCTGCGGGCCCGGTCTCGCGTCCCGCCCCGCCTCGCGGCTTCGCCCAG
>JAEUAC010000363.1 GCA_019695455.1 Methylorubrum extorquens
GGCGGCGAACTCGGGAACGGGCGTTATGACTTCGGCATCAAAACCGTGTCGACGACGTGGATGACGCCGTTCGAATGGTTGCCGTCGGCGATCGTGACCTTGGACTTGCCGCCCTTGGCGTCCGTGAGCTCGATGCCGCTGCCGACCTGGGCGGCCGTCAGGTTCTCGCCCTCGACCGTCTTCAGCGTGGCCTTGCCGCCGCCGTCCTTGATCGCCTTCATGAGGTCGGCGGCGCCCATCTTGCCGGCGACGACGTGATAGGTGAGGATCTTGGTCAGCATCGCCTTGTTCTCGGGCTTGACCAGCGTGTCGACGGTGCCGGCCGGCAGCTTGGCGAAGGCCTCGTTGGTCGGCGCGAACACCGTGAACGGGCCCTTGCCGGACAGCGTGTCGACGAGACCCGCCGCCTTCACGGCCGCGACCAGCGTCGTGTGATCCTTCGAGTTGACGGCGTTCTCGACGATGTTCTTCGAGGGATACATCGCCGCGCCGCCGACCATGACGGTCTTTTCCTGCGCGACCGCGAGGGGCGCCATCGCGAGCGATGCGCCGCCGAGCAGCGCCGCCGCGAGGGCCGCGCGTGCGGTCGTGTGAAGCTTGGACATGCCGTTCTCCTTGGACCGCCTTCGGGGGCGGTATGCGGGAGATACGGAGCGGCCGGCGCCGAAGTTTCGGGCCGGTGCCGGAATTCTACCGGGCGACCCAGTCGTAGCTGTTCGAGCGCGCCGGGGCGACGCCGCCGATCGCGTCCTCGGCCGCGTAGCGGCGGAGGTCGTTGGCGCGGGCCGAGATCCAGTCCTCGTGCTCGGAGACGGGCGTCATCGCCGTGAGGCCGCCGCAGGCCGTCTGGGTGCGGGCGTGCAGGGCGCCTGACGACCAGGACACGATGCCGAGCAGCCGGTAGCCGCCGGGCCCGGGTCCGAGGATCGGGCCGCCGGAATCGCCCCGGCAGGCGCCGGCGCCGGACGTCTCGGCGAGGCGCGCCTCGTCGGCCACGACCACCACGCGGTTCTTCGTCTCGAGCGGGCCGAGGGAGACGAGCCGCGTCTCCCGGAGCACCCGGGCGGAGCCGCGCTTCTCCTCGGCCGCGAGGCCGAATCCGGCGAGATCGACCCGCTGGCCCTGCGCGACCTCGGTCGCGAGGCGCGGATCGAGCGGTTCGAAGTCGCGGTCGAGCGGCCGGGCGAGCTTCAGGATCGCGAGGTCGATCCCGGGCTGGGTGCGCGGCGTCGTTCCCGGCACGAAGGACGGATGGAGGGCCGCCGCGATCGCCTGGATGGGCACGCGGCGGAAGCGCCGGTCCACGGCGACCACCCTGTAGATGGCGCGCTGCAGCACGCAATGCGCGGCCGTGAGGACGAGGTCGGGCGCGATCACGGCGCCCGAGCAGAGTTCGCCGTTCGAGCTCTCGATCTGGACGACGGAGCGACGCAGCCCGTCCGGATCCCGCGCGACGCGCCCGCCCGTGACGGCGAGCGCCGGGACCGCGGCGAGGAGGGCCGCGACGGCGAAGGCGGGGCGGAGCAGGGACGGCATCATCGGGGCCAAGTGTGCGGGAGGGACCGCCCGACGGCAAGGGGCGACGGCGGCCGGACGGGGCGTCTCAGCGCCACGCCGCCCGGGCCGACCAGCCCGCGAGGGTGCGGTCGATCCAGCCGCGCTCGGGCCCGACGAGGACGCCCTGGCTCCGCCCGCCGCAGGCGGCCCGGCCCGGCCCGGACGACCAGGTGACCACCGCGACCACGGCCCCGTCGGGGCCCGCGGCCGGGCCGCCGGAATCGCCCGTGCAGGGCCCGCGCGCGGCGCCGCCCGGGGCCGCCATCCAGACGAGGATCCGGCTCGGGCCGTAGGGTTCGATGGCCGCGAGGGCGGCGGTCCGGAACGTGCCGGTCGAGCGCGGATCGCCCTCGCGCGCGACGCCGTAGCCGCCGACCAGGAGCGCCGTCCCGGCTCCCGGCGCGGCCCCCGCGAGGGCCGCCGGCACGAAGCGGGCCGGAAGCGGCGCCGCGAGGCGCACGAGGGCGAGGTCGGTCGAGCGCCTCCGCGTGCGGATGGCGGCCGGATCGTAGCCCGGATGCACGGCCACCGACGCCGGCACGACGAGGACCGGCTCGCCGGCCTCCCGCCAATGCACGCGGATGTCGGCGCCCGCCACGCAATGCGCCGCCGTGAGCACGGCCTCCGGCGCGACCACGATCCCGGAGCACATGCCGCCCCGGGACGACAGGACCATGGCCGTGGAGGCGGCGAGCCCCGACGGGTCCTCGCTCCCGCCGAGGATCGCGGCCGCCGGCGAGGCCCCGAGGACCGCCGCCACCAGGGCGACGCCCGTCGCGACACGAGCGGCCGCGGCCGCGAACTTGTTCGGAGACATCCATGCAGGCCTATCCCGTCGCCGGCCCCGCCGTCGAGCCCGTGACGCTCGCCGACGCCAAGGCGCATCTGCGCCTCGACGGGCCGGACGAGGACGACCTCGTCGCGGGCCTGGTCCGGGCGGCCCGCGCCAGCGTCGAGGCCGCGACCCGCCTGCGGCTCGTCGACCAGACCTGGCGCGTGATCCTCGATTCCTGGCCGGCGGACCGGATCGTCCCGCTGCCGCTGGCCCCCGTCCGGTCCGTCGCGGCCCTGACGGTCGCGGCCGCGACGGGCCCGGCCGCGGCCTTCGCGCCGGCCCTCCTGCGGCTCGACGCGAGCCTCGACCCGCCCCGGCTCCAGGCCGGCCCCGGCGTACCCGATCCCGGGATCGCCGCCGCCGGCATCGCGATCGACCTCGTCTGCGGGTTCGGACCGGCCGGGAGCGACGTCCCGGAAGCGCTGCGGCTCGCGATCCGGCTCCTCGTCGCGCGCTGGTTCGCGGCGCGCGGGGACGGCAAGGGCGGGGCGGCGATGCCGCCGGACGTGGCGGCGCTCCTGGCGCCGCACCGCCGCCCGAGGCTCGCGCCGTGAGCCGCGCCGCCACCATCGGCGAGCGCGGCCGCCGCTTCACGCTGCAGCTCCCGGTCGAGACGCCGGACGGGTTCGGCGGCGTGCTCCGCACCTTCCAGCCGGGGCCGCTCCTCTGGGGCGCCATGCGGCTCGTGGGCGACGGCGAGCGCCGCAGCGCGGACCGTCCGGCCGAGAGCGTGACCCACCGGGTCACGCTGCCCTGGCGGGACGGGATCGCGGACGGCTCCCAGCTCACGCTGGGCCTCCGCCGGTTCCGCATCCGCTCGGCCAGCGACCCGGACGGGTCGCGGCGGGAGATGGTCTGCCTCGTCGAGGAGCTTCGGCCGTGACGGATGCCCTTCTCGCGCTGCGCTCAGCGATCGTCGCGCGCTGCCTCGCCGATCCGGTCCTCGCCGGGCTCGCGTCCGGCGGCGTCCGCGACGAGCCGCCCCGCGGGGCGCATCCGGTCTACGCGCTGTTCGGCCCGTCGGAGAGCCGCGATCTCTCGACCTCGGACGGACGCGCGGCGGAGCACGACCTGACGGTGCGCGTCTGGGCCCGGGACGGCAGCGCCGCCTCGGGCCTCGCGGCCGCGGCCCGCATCGCCGCGCTGCTGGACGACGCGCGGCTCGCGCTCGCCGGCCACCATCTCGTGACGCTGGCGCTCGCCGCCACCGACACGGCCCGCGACGGGACGACGGGCCTGAGCCGCACCGTGCTGCGCTTCCGGGCCGTGACCGAGCCGGCCTGATCGCGGCCGCTCCGCCTCGCCGGAGCGCGCGGACGGGCGACGACCGAAGACCATCCACGGAAACGGAGAGGCGACCATGGCGGCGCAACGAGGCAAGGACCTGCTCGTCAAGCTCGACGACGGGGCGGGCGGGTTCACGAGCGTGGCGGGATTGCGGACGCGGCAGCTCGCCTTCAACGCCGAGACCGTCGACGTGACCCACGCCGAGTCGGTCGGCCGCTGGCGCGAGCTGCTGGCCGGGGCCGGCGTGCGCCGCGCCTCGGTCTCGGGCGCGGGCGTGTTCAGGGACGGCGCCTCGGACGCCCGGATCCGGCAGGTCTTCTTCGACGGCACGGCCGCGACCCTGCAGATCGTCGTGCCCGATTTCGGCACGATCCAGGGTCTCTTCCAGGTGACGGGGCTCGAATACCGGGGCGACCACGCGGGCGAGGTGACGTTCGACATCGCGCTCGAATCGGCCGGCCCGCTCTCCTTCGCGGCGGCCGCCTGATGGCCAACCGTCGCCGCGGCGAGGTCGCCGCCGTCCTGGCGGGCCGGCCCCGCACGCTGTGTCTCACCCTCGGCGCGCTGGCCGAGCTGGAGGACGCCTTCGCGGTGGACGATCTCGGGGCGCTCGCGGCCCGGTTCGGCTCCGGGCGGCTGTCGGCCCGCGATCTCGTCCGGCTCGCC
>JAEUAC010000457.1 GCA_019695455.1 Methylorubrum extorquens
CGGCGGCGGGGCCGCCTGCCGGGGCACCGGCCGCTGGCCCATGAGGGTGCCCATGAGGTCGGTCCACGCCGCGAAGGGCGAGGCCGGCTGGGGAGGCGCCGCCTCGGGCGCCTTCAGCGTGCGCAGCCAGTCGGACCAGTGGCGCAGGTAGTCCGCGATCCCGTCCACGGAGGCGAAGCGGAACAGCCCGCCCATGACGACCGCCGCCACCTGGGGCATCAGCTGCTGCATCACCTGCGCGCCGATGCCCGTCATGGTGGCCGTCTGGGCCGTGACCTGCCGGATGACCTCCGGCGAGCCGAAGAGCCGCTCCATCACCTCGCGGCCGTCGCCCGGCCGGGTGCGGGCCGTGCCGTCGAAGAAGGGCGCGTAGCGGCCCGAGGTCATCATCTCGAGCACCTGCGCGAAGAGCGCGGGGTTGGCGGCGCTGCGCTGCAGGCCGAGCGTGAGCGCCGGCAGGAAGGCCTCGACCGCGAGGCGCGTCTGATCGCCGCTGAGGCCGAATTGTCGGCCGAAATTGTCCATCGCCGACCCGCCCTGCGCCTGCCTGACGATGTCGAAGAGATTGACCATTCGGGTCTCCGCACCCGCCATGCCGTGCGGGACGGACGAGTTGCCGACAGTCTAGCATGGTCGGGACGCGGAAGTTCAACGGCTCGCGCGGCCTGGCGGGCGAAGGCCCGGGCCCGATCGGAGCATGGCGCCCGCCAGCGCGGCGTGATAAGCGCTTCCGCGCTCGCGCGGCCCGTGCAGGGGCGGGGTTGCCCCGCCTCGCGGCGGGCTCGCGCGCATTCCGCAGGATCCGGAGACACCCATGAGCGCCAGCCCGGCCTCCTCGCCCCTGTCCAACAGCTTCTTCTCCGCCGGCCTCGCCGACGTCGACCCCGAGATCGCGCGCGCCATCGAGCAGGAACTCGGCCGCCAGCGGGACGAGATCGAGCTCATCGCCTCCGAGAACATCGTGTCGCGCGCCGTCCTGGAGGCCCAGGGCTCGGTGATGACCAACAAGTACGCCGAGGGCTATCCGGGCCGGCGCTACTACGGCGGCTGCCAGTTCGTGGACGTCGCCGAGACGATCGCGATCGAGCGGGCCTGCCGGCTCTTCGATTGCGGCTTCGCGAACGTGCAGCCGAATTCCGGCTCCCAGGCCAACCAGGCCGTCTTCATGGCGCTCATGCAGCCGGGCGACACGTTCATGGGGCTCGATCTCGCCTGCGGCGGCCACCTCACGCACGGCGCGCCCGTGAACATGTCGGGCAAGTGGTTCAACGTCGTCGCCTACAAGGTGCGGCCGGAGGACGAGACGATCGACATGGACGAGGTGGCGCGCCTCGCCCGCGAGCATCGGCCGAAGGTGATCGTCGCCGGCGGCTCGGCCTATTCGCGCCATTGGGACTTCGCCCGCTTCCGCGAGATCGCGGACGAGGTGGGGGCGCATTTCATGGTCGACATGGCGCATTTCGCCGGCCTCGTCGCGGGCGGCGCCCATCCGTCTCCCTTCCCGCACGCCCACGTCGCGACCACGACCACGCACAAGACGCTCCGCGGGCCGCGCGGCGGCATGATCCTCACGAACGACGAGGCGCTGGCGAAGCGGTTCAACTCGGCCATCTTCCCCGGCCTGCAGGGCGGTCCGCTGATGCACGTCATCGCCGCCAAGGCGGTGGCCTTCGGCGAGGCGCTCCGGCCCGACTTCAAGCTCTACGCGAGGGCCGTCGTCGAGAACGCGCGGGCCCTGGCCGATTCGCTCTCGACGTCCGGTCTCAAGATCGTCGCCGGGGGGACGGACAACCACCTCATGCTGGTCGACCTCCGCTCCCGCCGGGTGACCGGCAAGGCGGCCGAGGCGGCGCTCGGTCGCGCGCACCTGACCTGCAACAAGAACGGCATCCCGTTCGACCCCGAGAAGCCGATGGTGACGTCCGGCATCCGGTTGGGCTCGCCCGCCTGCACCACCCGCGGCTTCGGCGCCGCCGAGTTCCGGCGCGTGGGCGACATGATCGTCGAGGTGCTGGACGGGCTGGCCGCGAACGGCGAGGCCGGGAACGGCTCGGTGGAATCGGCCGTCGGCGAGAAGGCGCGCGAGCTCACCCGGCGGTTCCCCGTCTACGAGTGACGGCGCCCGGTCCGCCGCCATGGGCCTGCCCCGGCCGGCGGGCGCCGGGCTCCCCGCAGCGCGCGGCGCAGCCGTAGCCCCGGTTCGGGATCGCTGACCCATGCGCTGCCCGTATTGCGGATCGCCCGACACGCAGGTGAAGGATTCGCGGCCGAGCGAGGACGCCATCCGGCGCCGCCGCGTCTGCCCCGATTGCGGCGGGCGCTTCACGACCTTCGAGCGCGTGCAGCTGCGCGACCTCTGGGTGCTGAAGAAGTCGGGCCGGCGGGTGCCCTTCGATCGGGACAAGCTGCAGCGGTCGGTCGAGACCGCGCTCCGCAAGCGTCCGGTCGATCCCGGCCGGGTCGAGCGGATGATCAACGGCGTCGTGCGGCAGATCGAGAGCGGCGGCGAGGCCGAGATCGCGTCCGAGGCGGTCGGCGAGCTCGTGATGGAGGGCCTGAAGGCGCTCGACGACGTCGCCTACGTGCGCTTCGCGTCCGTCTACAAGGATTTCCGGGAGACGCGGGATTTCGAGGAGCTGATCGGTCGCCTCGGCATCGCCGACGTCGAGCCGCCGGAACGCGACCCCGCGTGATCGAGGACCCGGCGGCGGATCATCGCCTGATGGGCCTGGCGCTCGCGCTCGGGCGCCGCGGGCTCGGCCGGACCTGGCCCAACCCGTCCGTCGGCGCGGTCGTGGTCGCGCCGGACGGGACGATCCTCGCCACGGCCGCGACGGCGCCGGGCGGCCGTCCGCATGCCGAGCCGGTCGCCCTGGCGGCGGCCGGAGCGGCGGCCCGGGGCTCGACCCTCTACGTCTCGCTCGAACCCTGCTCCCATCACGGCCGCACCCCGCCCTGCGCCGAGGCCATCGTCGCGGCGGGGCCGGCGCGCGTCGTGACGGCGCTTGAGGATCCCGACCCGCGCGTGGCCGGGCGCGGGCACGCGCTGCTGCGGGCGGCCGGCATCGCCGTGACGGTCGGGACCCGCCGCGACGAGGCGATCCACGATCATCGCGGCCACCTGATGCGAGCCCGGGCCGGACGGCCCTGGGTGACCCTGAAGCTCGCCCGAACGCCGGACGGCTTCGCGGGCGAACGGGGCCGGCGCCTGCTCGTGACGGGCGAGGGCGCCAACGCCCGCACGCATCTCCTGCGCGCCCAGGCCGACGCGCTGCTCGTCGGCATCGGCACGGTCGCGGCCGACGATCCGCGGCTCGACGTGCGCCTGCCCGGTCTCGCCGATCGCTCGCCGATCCGCGTGGTGGTCGATCCGAGCCTGCGCCTGGGGGCCGCCACCCGGCTCGTCGCGAGCGCGGGCGAGCGAGCCCTCTGGCTGCTCTGCGGCCTCGACGCCGATCCCGAACGGGAACGCCGTCTCGTGGAGGCGGGAGCGGTCGTCCTGCGCTGTCCGGGCGAGGGCGGGCTCCTGGATCCGGCCGCGGCCCTCCGGGCTCTCGGCGCGGCGGGCCTCACGCGGGTGCTCTGCGAGGGCGGTCCGACGCTCGGCGAAGCGCTGGCGAAGGCTCGCCTCGTCGACGATCTCGTCCTCATGACGGGCCGCACGCGCCTCGGCCGCCCTGGCGTGCCCGCGCTCGGCCCCCATCTCCAGGCTCTCGTCGCGCGTCCGCCCGTCGCGGTCGCGACCGTCGACGGGGACACGATCGCGACCTTCGAAGGACCCATGCCATGTTCACCGGCCTCGTGAGCGATGTCGGACGCGTCGCGTCCGCCTCGCCGGGCGAGAAGCTCAGCCGCTTCCGCATCGACTGCGCCTACGATCCGGCGGGCATCGCGCTCGGCGCCTCCATCGCGTGTTCGGGCCCCTGCCTGACCGTCGTGGCGTCGGGCCCGCGGGATGGCGGCAGCTGGTTCGAGGTCGACGCCGCGGCAGAGACGCTGGCCCGCACGACCGTGGGCACGTGGCGCGAGGGCAGCCGCATCAACCTCGAGCGCTCGCTGAAGATCGGGGACGAACTCGGCGGCCACCTCGTCACGGGCCACGTCGACGGCGTCGCGACGATCGAGACCCGCGAGGACCTGACGGGGGAGGGGAGCTGGGGCGCGACGGCCCGGTTCACCCTGTCGGCCCCGCGCCCGCTGATGCGCTTCGTGGCGGAGAAAGGGTCGATCACGCTCGACGGCACGTCCCTGACGGTCAACGCCGTGACGGCCGACACGCTCTCCGTGCTCCTCATCCCGCATTCGCTGGCCGTGACGACCTGGGGAGAGCGGCGCCCCGGCGACCGGCTCAATCTCGAGGTCGACCTGATGGCCCGCTACGCCGCGCGGCTCGCCGAGACCGCATAGGGCAACCCCCCTCCGTCAGGCGCTTCGCGCCTGCCATCTCCCCTGCAGGGGGAGGATCCCCCCGCGCCAGACCCTCGACGGCGATCCTCCCCCGCTCGCGGGGGAAGGGGGACCGGCCGCAGGCCGGTGGAGGGGGCGCGACCGCCTCACTCCGGCAGGACGCGCACGGCCCCCGTCGCGGCGCTGGACGCCATGGACGCGTAGGCCTTGAGCGCCGTCGTGACCTTGCGCTTGCGGATCTCGGCCGGCTTGAAGCCCGTACGCGCCTGCTCCTCGCGGCGGCTCGCGAGTTCGGCATCCGGGACCGCGAGGTGGATGGACCGGTTCGGGATGTCGATCTCGATCCGGTCGCCCTCCCGGACCAGCGCGATCGTGCCGCCGGCCGCGGCCTCCGGCGAGACGTGGCCGATCGAGAGGCCGGACGAGCCGCCCGAGAAGCGGCCGTCCGTGACGAGCGCGCAGGCCTTCCCCAGGCCCTTCGATTTCAGGTAGCTCGTCGGGTACAGCATCTCCTGCATGCCGGGCCCGCCGCGGGGGCCCTCGTAGCGGATCAGCACGATGTCGCCCGCCGCGACCCGGTTGCCGAGGATGCCCTGCACGGCCGCGTCCTGGCTCTCGAAGATGCGGGCCGGGCCCGCGAAGGTCAGGATGGAGGCGTCGACGCCCGCCGTCTTCACGATGCAGCCGTCCTCCGCGAGGTTGCCGTAGAGGACCGCGAGCCCGCCGTCCTGCGAGTAGGCATGGGCCGCATCCCGGATGACGCCCGTCTCGCGGTCGAGGTCGACGTCGTCGAAGCGGCGCTCCTGGCTGAAGGCGACCTGGGTCGGCACGCCGCCGGGCGCCGCCCGGAAGAAGTCGTGGACGGTGCGGCTGTCGGTGCGGCGCACGTCCCAGCGGTCGAGCGCGGCGCCGAGGGTCTCGGCGTGGACGCACGGGACGTCGGTGTCGATGAGGCCCGCCCGGTCGAGCTCGCCCAGGATGCCCATGATGCCGCCCGCGTGGTGGACGTCCTCCATGTGGACGTTGGCGACCGCGGGCGCGACCTTGCAGAGCACGGGCACGCGCCGCGACAGCCGGTCGATGTCCGCCATGGTGAAGTCGATCTCGCCCTCGTGCGCGGCGGCGAGGAGGTGCAGCACCGTGTTGGTCGAGCCGCCCATGGCGATGTCGAGCGTCATGGCGTTCTCGAAGGCCGCGAAGCTCGCGATCGCGCGCGGCAGGACGGAGGCATCGTCCTGCTCGTAGTGCCGGCGGGCGAGGTCGACGATCAGGTGCCCGGCCTCGACGAAGAGGCGGCGGCGATCGCCGTGGGTGGCGAGCGTCGAGCCGTTGCCGGGGAGCGAGAGGCCGAGCGCCTCCGTCAGGCAGTTCATCGAGTTCGCCGTGAACATGCCCGAGCAGGA
>JAEUAC010000149.1 GCA_019695455.1 Methylorubrum extorquens
ACGAGAGCGACGACGATCGCGGCCGCGGCCGCGGCGCCGAGACGGTGCCCGGCCTCTCCGTCCTGACGCATCCCGCTGGTCCCGGTCTTCTCGCGGGGCAGTCTCGTCGGGCCCGGCCGCCGGCACAAGACCGCGCGGTCGTCGCGCCCGCGGGCGCGGGGATGCGAGGGGGCCCGGCGCCCGGCCGTTGAGCCCGGCGGCCGAAGCTGCTAGACGCGCGCCCCTTCCGGACATTGCGGTGCGTCATGGCGGTTTGCGGGCTCGATTTCGGCACGTCCAACACGACGCTCGGCCGCGTCGACGGCGGCGAGCCGGTCCTGGTCCCGCTCGAGGGCGAGGCGGTGACGCTGCCGTCCGCGATCTTCTTCCCGCCGTCGGGCGAGGAGGCGATCGGGCGGGCGGCCATCCGGGCCTATCTCGACGGACAGCCGGGCCGCCTGATGCGCGGCCTCAAATCCGCGCTCGGGCGCCCGCTGCTCGACGAGACCACGCCGGTCGGGCGGGTGCGGCTCACGTTCCGCCAGGTCATCGGCCGCTACGTCGCGGCCGTGAAGCGGCGGGCCGAGGAGGCGGCCGGCCTGCCCTTCGACGCGGTCGTGCTCGGGCGCCCGGTCCATTTCGTGGACGACGATGCGGCGGGCGACGCGTCCGCCGAGGCCGCCCTGCGCGACATCGCCGGGGCGGCCGGCTTCCGCGAGGTGTCCTTCGAGTTCGAGCCGATCGCGGCCGCGCTCGACTACGAGCGGAGCCTCGGCCGCGAGGAGACGGCGCTCATCGCCGACATCGGCGGCGGCACGTCGGATTTCACGGTGGTCCGGCTCGGGCCGGCGCGCCGGTCGCGGCTCGACCGGTCGGGCGACGTGCTGGCGAACGACGGCGTCCGGGTCGGGGGCACGGATTTCGACCGCCTGCTCAGCCTGCGGCACGTGATGCCGCTGCTCGGCTTCGGCAGCCCGTCGGGGCGGAAGGGCCTGGACGTGCCCTCCGCGCCCTTCCACGACCTCTCCACCTGGTCGACCATCAACCGCCTCTATGCGCGGGAGGCGCGACGGGACGTGCTGGAGATCCGGCGCGACGCGGCCCGGCCCGACCTCGTGGACCGGCTCCTCGCCGTGCTGGAGGCGGAGCGGGGCCACGCGCTTCTCATGGACGTCGAGGACGCGAAGGTCGCGCTGGCGGGCCAGGACGCGTCGGGCGTCGATCTCGGCTGGATCGAGCCGGGCCTCGTCGCCCGCCTGGCGCGCCCGGATCTCGTGGGCGCGACCGCGTCCCTGGCCGAGCGGCTCGCCGCCTGCGCGACGGCCTGCATCGCGAAGGCCGGGCTCGGGCCCGACTCCATCGACGCCGTCTTCCTGACGGGAGGGTCGACCCGCCTCGCCCATGCCCGGGCGGCCATCACGGCTGTGGCGCCGGCGGCGCGGGTCGTGGAAGGCGACACGTTCGGGTCGGTCGGGACCGGCCTCGCCATGGAGGCGCACCGCCGCTACGGCGGGGCCGCGCTGCGCCTCACGGCCTGAGGGGAACTGCGCCGGGGCCGCGCGCCCGGCCCCGCGGCTCAGGCCGCGGCGCCCTCGACGGCGAGGCGGGCGCCGTGGCTCCTGGCCCGATCCAAGGCAGCCGGGGCCGGGCCGCGGAAGGCGACGGAGAAGGGACCCTGGCCGCGCTCGGCCAGGATGCCGCCTAATTCGCTCGCGCCGTCGACCGGCTGCGCCAGCACGATGCGCGTGCCCGAGCCGCCCAGCGTGAACTCCGCGACGCGGGCGGCCGACCCACCGACGTCGCGATCCGCGATCGCCGGCTCGGGCGCGCCCAGGAGGGCCGCGTAGCGACGGGCCGATTCGGCCACGTCCCGCACGGCGACCACCAGGGACGCGACGCCCGTCACGCCGTTGGGCTGGGTGCGGACCGCGTCGCCCTCCTGCACCCGCAGGCGCCGGGGCGAGACGTCGCCGCAGAGGAACGGCACGTCGGGCGAGGGCGAGCGCGCGGTCTTCCACTCGAGCCGCTCGCCGTCCGGCCGGATGCGGCCGCCCGGGATCGGGCTCTCGATGTCGAGGCCGCGCCCCTGGGCGGCGGCGACGTCGGCCGCGATGTCGGTCGGCAGCAGCGCGTGGTCGAGGAAGCCCTCGCCCGCCGAATGGTAGACGTCCGACCAGCGCCGGCCCGGCTCCGGCCGGTTGAAGCGGATCAGTTCGAGATAGGACCCGTCCTGGAACACGACCAGCACGTTGCCGGTCACGCCGTCGGCGTGCTCGCCGCCCCGGATGACGGTGAAGCCGAGCGCCGCGTAATCGGCCGTGGCTGCATCGAGGTCCTGGACCGCGATGACGATGTGATCGAGCGAGAGCGTCATGCCCCCGTGTAGCCCGGCGCCGGGGCGCGGCCAAGCTCCGGCGGTCCGTTCGCGCCCCTCGCGGCCACGGCCGGCCGACCCCATCTCCCCGGCGAACGAGGCCCGCCGTGACGCCCATTCCCTTCCAGAACAGCTACGCCCGCCTGCCGGACCGGTTCTTCGCCCGGACGGATCCGACGCCCGCGCCCGCCCCCCGGCTCGTCGCGCTCAATCGCCCGCTCGCGGCGGATCTCGGCATCGATCCCGATCTCCTGGCGAGCCCGGACGGCGCCGCCATCCTGGCCGGCGCCCGCGTGCCGGACGGGGCCGAGCCGCTCGCGGCCGCCTATGCCGGGCACCAGTTCGGCTCCTTCGTGCCGCAGCTCGGCGACGGGCGGGCGATCCTCCTCGGCGAGGTCGTGGACCGCGAAGGCCGCCGGCGCGACATCCAGCTGAAGGGCTCCGGCCCCACCCCGTTCTCGCGGCGGGGCGACGGCCGGGCCGCGCTCGGGCCGGTGCTGCGCGAGTATCTCGTCAGCGAGGCCATGCACGCGCTCGGCATCCCGACGACGCGCTCGCTCGCGGCAGCCCTCACGGGCGAGGCGGTCGTGCGCGAGACGATGCTGCCGGGCGCCGTGCTCACGCGGGTCGCCGCGAGCCACATCCGGGTCGGGACGTTCCAGTATTTCGCGGCGCGCGGCGACCAGGAGGGCGTGCGCACCCTCGCGGACCACGTCGTCGCCCGGCACTATCCGCACCTCGCCGCGGGGGAGAACCCCTATCTCGCGCTGCTCCGGGCCGTCGTCGAGGCGCAGGCGGAGCTGATCGCCCGCTGGCTGCAGGTCGGCTTCGTGCACGGCGTGATGAACACCGACAATTGCTCGGTCGCGGGGGAGACCATCGATTACGGCCCGTGCGCGTTCCTCGACGCCTACGATCCGGCGGCCGTGTTCTCGTCGATCGATGCGGGCGGACGCTACGCCTACGGCAACCAGCCCCGCATCGTGCAGTGGAACCTCGCCCGTCTGGCCGAGACCCTGCTGCCGCTGATCGCGCCCGACGCCGACGCGGCGGTCGCGCTCGCGACGGAGGCGCTCGACGCGTTCGCGCCGCGGTTCACGCCGGCCTATCGCGGCGGCATGCGGCGGAAGCTCGGGCTCACGACGGAGCGGGAGGGCGACGACGCGCTGGCGGATTCGTTGCTGCGGCTCCTGGCGGAGAACGAGGGCGACTTCACGCTCGCCTTCCGGGGCCTCGCGGACGCCGCGGAGGGGAGGCCGGAGCCCGTGCGGTCGCGCTTCATCGACCCGACCGCCTTCGACGGCTGGGCGCCGGCCTGGCTCGCCCGCCTCGACGGGGAGCCCGGCGGCCGGGCCGGTGCCGCGGCCGGGATGCGGGCGGTGAACCCCGCCTTCATCCCCCGCAACCACCGGATCGAGGCCGTCATCCGGGCGGCCGTGGAGGACGACGATTTCGGGCCCTTCCACGCCCTGCACCGCGTCCTGCAGGACCCGTTCGGCGAGCAGCCGGAGCACGCGGCCTATCGCGACCCGCCCGCGCTGGACGAGCGCGTGACGCGCACCTTCTGCGGGACCTGAGGGACGCGCGTCCGGCCTTCGTGATCGAACGCGCGGGTCGCTCGGCCGTTGGAGCGCCATGACCGACACGTCACCGCTCCGGCTCGGCTTCCCCGTCAAGGTGATGGCGAGGCCCGACCTGAAATCGAACGACACGCGGCGCTGGCAGAAGGAGCCGCACCTCAAGGTGTCGCTCGAATACGTCGACGGGATCCTCGACCACCTGGCCCGCCACCAGATCCGGATGTACCGGCTGTCGTCCGACCTCGCGCCCTACGCGACCCATCCGACCCTGCCGCAATTCCACGGCATGGTGGCGGAGAGCGACGCCGAGCTGCGGGCCGTCGGCGCGAAGGCGCGGCGGCTCGACATCCGCCTCTCGTTCCATCCCTCCCAGTACGTGCTCCTGAACAGCCCCGATCCCGAGCTCACGCGGAAGTCGATCTGGGATCTCGCCTCCCAGGCCGAGATGCTGGACCGGATGGAGCTCGGCCCCGAGGCCGTGCTCGTGACGCATGTCGGCGGCACCTACGGCGACGTCCCGGCGAGCCGGGCGCGCTGGGCGGAGACGTGGGAGACCCTGCCGGAGCCGGTGCGGCGCCGCCTCGTGCTGGAGCACGACGACATCCGCTTCTCGGCCGCCGACGTGCTCTGGATCCACGAGCGGACGGGCGTGCGGCTCATCTTCGACTACCAGCACTTCTGGTGCCTGAACCCGGAGCGGCTGGACATGGTCGACGTGGTCCGGCGCATCCTGGCGTCCTGGCCCGAGGGGCAGCGCCCGAAGCTGCACTATTCCTCGCCCCGCACCGAGTTCCGCGCCCTGAAGCGGCGGGACCGCACGACCAAGCGGCTGAAGACCGTGCACGTGCCGCCGGTCTGGACCGGCCACGCCGACTTCACCAACCCGTTCGAATTCGCGCACTTCATGCGCGACTGCGACGGCCTCGTCTTCGACGTGATGCTGGAGGGGAAGGCGAAGGACCTGAACCTGCTGAAGCTCCGTCCCGACCTCCTCCGCTACGCGCCGGACGTCGCGGCGCGCTTCGGCGTGCTGCCGGCGGATGCCGGGACGCTGGAGAGCGAGGAGGATGCGCTCGTCGCGGACGGGTCCTCGCTGGAGGAGGCGGCCTGACGTCCGGCCGGGCGTCCGCTGGCGGACATATGCAACGATCGGTTTACGGCTCCGGCGCATGATCCGCGCCGGGCCCGTTCCGGGGCTCCTCGGATGCTTCGGACGTGGCACGGCGC
>JAEUAC010000133.1 GCA_019695455.1 Methylorubrum extorquens
GCTGCGGGCGCCCGGGCGAGGGGACGCGGCAGGGCGGTCGGCAAGGTCGCGCCGCGACCCTCGTCCGATCCGGCTGCGCCGGGCCACCGCCCCCCGCGAGGGGAGATGGACGCGCGCCGAGGACCGAGCCCGTTCATCCTCACGCCTCCACGAACCGGCCCTTGAGGGCGAACAGCCCGCGCGGACGCTTCTGGATGAACAGGATCACGCAGATCAGGAGGACGATCTTGCCGAGGACGGCGCCCGCGACGGGCTCGAGCAGCTTGTTGGCGATGCCGATCGTCATCGCGCCGACCAGCGTGCCCCAGAGATTGCCGACGCCCCCGAAGACCACGACGAGGAAGCTGTCGATGATGTAGCCCTGCCCGAGATTGGGCGAGACGTTGTCGATCTGCGACAGCGCGACGCCCGCGATGCCGGCGACGCCGGAGCCGAGACCGAACGTCATGGCGTCGACCCAGTCCGTCCGGATGCCCATGGCGCCGGCCATGCGGCGGTTCTGCGTGACGGCCCGGATCTGCAGGCCGAGCGACGTGCGCTTCAGGGCGACGAGCAGGGCGAAGAAGACGGCCAGCGCGAAGATCACGATGACGATGCGGTTCCAGGTGAGCGCGATCCCGCCGAGATCGACCGAGCCGGCCATCCAGGCCGGCGTCCCGACCTCCCGGTTCTGGGCGCCGAAGAGCGATCTGACGGCCTGCTGGAGGATGAGGGAGAGGCCCCAGGTCGCCAGCAGCGTCTCCAGCGGCCGCCCGTAGAGGAAGCGGATCACGGTGCGCTCGATCACGACGCCGATCGCGCCCGAGACCAGGAAGGCGAGCGGGAGGGCGATGAAGAGCGAGGCGCCGAACAGCTCGGGGAAGCGGGTGCGGATCACCTCCTGCACGACGAAGGTCGTGTAGGCGCCGATCATCACCATCTCGCCATGCGCCATGTTGATGACGCCCATCACGCCGAACGTGATCGCGAGCCCGATGGCGGCGAGCAGCAGCACGGAGCCGAGCGAGACGCCGTAGGTGACGTCCTGCACGCGCTGGAGCAGGGCGAGGCGGCTCTCGATGGAGGCGGCCGCGCCCTCGGCGATCGAGCGGACGTCGGGGGAGGCGCTCGCGGGCACCTGGCGCAGGAGCGCCAGCGCGTCCCGGTCGCCCCGGTCGCGCAGGACGCCGGCGGCCTCGGCGCCGTCCTGCGGGGTCGTGGCGGGATCGGCGAGCTTCACGGAGGCGCGCGCCTCCCGGAGCGCCCGGATCACGCCGGCATCCGTCTCGGCCGCGATCGCGGCGTCGAGCGCGGGCAACGCGCTCGCGTCCCGCGACTTGAACACGGCGGCGGCTGCGTCGAGGCGGCGGCGCGGATCGGGCGCGCGGAGCGTCAGGGCGCCGGTCGCCGCGTCGACGGCGCGACGCACGCGGTTGTTCAGGCGGACGGCCTTCAGGTCGGACGCGGCCGGCGTGGCGGCGGCGCCCGTGGCGGCGTCGCGGAAGGTCCCCGCGGGGTCGCGGATGAACACGGCCTTGTCGGCGCTCCGCACGAGGAGGCGCCCGGCCCCGAGCGCGCCGACGACGTCGGCCGCGAGGGGGTTGCCGCTCCCCGCGACGCCCTCGACGCCCGCTTCCGTGTCCGCGTAGCTGTCGGCCGCGAAGCGCGCGAGCGCGTCCGTGTAGGCGTCGGCGACGGCCGGGAGGGGCAGGAGGAGGGAGAGGAGGACGAGGAGCCCCGGCAGGAGGGCTTTCATGGATCGCAACGCAGTGCCCCGGTTCCGGCGGCTCGACGGGTCCGCCTCGTCAGATCGCCCGCACGTCCCGGCGGAGGCCGGGACCCATTTGTCGCGCGAGCCTTGGCTCCCGGCCTGCGTCGGGACGCCGGCCTGCGCCGGGACGAGCGGAGGAGGGTCCTCCGCTCGGGATCAGGCGCTCAGGCGCCGCCGCACTTGCCCGTCTTCGTGTTGAAGTTGCCGCACTTCTTGCCGACCCAGTCCGCCTCGAGGTCCTTCGAGCCCTCGAGCTCCTTGGACCAGGCCTCGCCCGGGATCAGGCCGTCCGTCTTCCAGACCACGTCGAACTGGCCGTCGGCCTTGATCTCGCCGATGAAGACCGGCTTCGTGATGTGGTGGTTGGGCAGCATCGTCGACGTGCCGCCCGTCAGGTTCGGCGTCTGGATGCCGGGCAGCGCGTCGATGACCTTGTCCTGGTCCGTCGTGCCGACCTTCTCGACCGCCTTGATCCACATGTTGAAGCCGATGAGGGTCGCCTCCATCGGGTCGTTGGTCACGGCCTTCGGGTTCTTCTTGTACGCCTTCCACTTGGCGATGAAGTCCTTGTTGGCCGGCGTGTCGATCGACTCGAAGTAGTTCCAGGCGGCCAGGTGGCCGACCAGCGGCTTCGTGTCGATGCCGGCGAGCTCCTCCTCGCCGACCGAGAAGGCGACGACCGGGATGTCGGTGGCCTTCACGCCCTGGTTGCCGAGCTCCTTGTAGAACGGCACGTTGGCGTCGCCGTTGATGGTCGACACGACGGCCGTCTTCTTGCCGGCGGAGCCGAACTTCTTGATGTCGGCGACGATCGTCTGCCAGTCGGCATGGCCGAACGGCGTATAGTTGATCATGATGTCCTCGGACTTGACGCCCTTGGACTTGAGGTACGCCTCGAGGATCTTGTTGGTCGTGCGCGGGTAGACGTAGTCGGTGCCGGCCAGCACCCAGCGCTGCACCTTCTCGTCCTTGGCCAGGTAGTCGACGGCGGGGATCGCCTGCTGGTTCGGCGCGGCGCCCGTGTAGAACACGTTGCGCTCGCTCTCCTCGCCCTCGTACTGCACGGGGTAGAAGAGGATGTTGTTCAGCTCCTTGAAGACCGGCAGGACCGACTTGCGGGAGACGGAGGTCCAGCAGCCGAACACGGCCGCGACCTTGTTCTGGGCGATCAGCTCGCGCGCCTTCTCGGCGAAGAGCGGCCAGTTGGAGGCCGGGTCGACCACCACGGCCTCGAGCTTCTTGCCGAGCACCCCGCCCTTCTTGTTCTGCTCGTCGATGAGGAAGAGCATCGTGTCCTTCAGCGTCGTCTCCGAGATCGCCATCGTGCCCGACAGCGAGTGGAGGATGCCGACCTTGATCGTCTCCTGCGCGGCGACCGGGCCGATGCCGGCCATCAGGGCGGCGCCCGCGAGCGCCGCGGCGGCGCCCCGTCTCGTGAATTTCATTGTTGTGTCTCCGAGATACGCGACTGCCCCCGCAGCCGGTTCTCGGTTCCGCAAGCCGTGTGCCAGCGTGTCGCAATGCCGGCGCGGTCGGGACGGCGCGCCCGGCGCCGCTTTGCGGTGCGGTACGCCTCAATTTTAGGCAGCAAACCGCTCGGGTCAGGCCCGCCGCGCCATGCCGCTGTCCAGTACATCCCAGTACAGCCCCGCCATCAGGCCCAGCGCCTCCCGGAAGAGCGCGGCCGGCACGTGCTCGTTCGGGGCGTGCTGCGAGCAGCCCGGATAGGAATGCGGCACCCAGAGCGTCGGCAGGCCGAGGATCTCCGAGAAGGCGTCGTTCGGCAGGGAGCCGCCGAGGTTGGGCAGGAGCGCCGGCGTCTTGCCGGTCGAGCGCACGATGGAGCCCAGCGCCCAGCCCACCCAGGGATCCTCCGGATCGAGGCGGGTGGCCGGGAACACCTCCTCGCGCGCCGGCTCCAGGGACACGTGGCCGAAGCCCTGCCGGTCGAGGTGGCGGCGGATGGCGGGCAGGATGCCCTCGAGCTCGACGTCCACCACGAAGCGGAGCTGGCAGCGCGCCCAGGCGCGGGGCGGCACGGCGTTGACGGGCGTCCGCGGCGTCCCGGCCTCCATGGCCAGGATCTCGAGCGAGCACCAGCCGAACACCTTCTCGGGCCCCGTGAGGCCGGGCTCGCCCCAGCCCGGGTCGATCGCGGGCGCGCCCGGCCCGGTCTCGAGCTCGCAATCGGCGAGCGCCCGGCGCACCGCATCCGGCAGGCCGTGCTTCGGCACGAGCTCCGGCACGCGGATCTGCCCCGTCGGGCCGACCAGGGAGGCGAGCGCGTGCGCGAGCTGGATCGCCGGGTTCGACAGGAG
>JAEUAC010000138.1 GCA_019695455.1 Methylorubrum extorquens
CCCGGCCTACTTCAACGACGCGCAGCGCCAGGCGACCAAGGACGCGGGCAAGATCGCGGGCCTCGACGTCCTGCGCATCATCAACGAGCCGACGGCGGCGGCGCTGGCCTACGGCCTCGACAAGAAGTCGTCCGGCACGATCGCGGTCTACGACCTCGGCGGCGGCACGTTCGACGTGTCCGTGCTCGAGATCGGCGACGGCGTGTTCGAGGTGAAGTCGACCAACGGCGACACCTTCCTCGGCGGCGAGGACTTCGACAACCGGGTCGTCGAGTACCTGGCGGCCGAGTTCAAGAAGGAGCAGGGCATCGACCTGAAGAAGGACAAGCTCGCCCTGCAGCGCCTCAAGGAGGCGGCCGAGAAGGCCAAGATCGAGCTGTCCTCCTCGACGCAGACCGACATCAACCTGCCCTACATCACGGCCGACGCCTCGGGCCCGAAGCATCTCGCGCTGAAGCTCTCCCGCGCCAAGTTCGAGAGCCTCGTGGACGACCTCGTGCAGCGCACGATGGAGCCGTGCCGCAAGGCGCTGAAGGACGCGGGCCTGACCGCGGCCGAGATCGACGAGGTCGTGCTCGTCGGCGGCATGACGCGCATGCCGAAGGTGCAGGAGGTCGTGAAGGCGTTCTTCGGGAAGGAGCCCCACAAGGGCGTCAACCCGGACGAGGTCGTGGCCATCGGCGCCGCCATCCAGGCGGGCGTGCTGCAGGGCGACGTCAAGGACGTGCTGCTGCTCGACGTGACCCCGCTGTCGCTCGGCATCGAGACGCTCGGCGGCGTGTTCACGCGCCTCATCGACCGCAACACGACGATCCCGACCAAGAAGTCCCAGGTCTTCTCGACGGCGGAGGACAACCAGAACGCCGTCACGATCCGGGTCTTCCAGGGCGAGCGCGAGATGGCGGCCGACAACAAGATGCTCGGCCAGTTCGACCTCGTCGGCATCCCGCCGGCGCCCCGCGGCATGCCGCAGGTCGAGGTCACGTTCGACATCGACGCGAACGGCATCGTCAACGTCCAGGCCAAGGACAAGGCGACCGGCAAGGAGCACGCCATCCGGATCCAGGCGTCGGGCGGCCTCTCCGAGGCCGAGATCGACAAGATGGTGAAGGAGGCCGAGTCGAACGCGGCCGAAGACAAGAAGCGGCGCGAACTCGTCGAGGCGCGCAACCAGGGCGAGGCCATGATCCACGCGACCGAGAAGTCGGTCCAGGAGCACGGCGACAAGGTGGGCGAGGCCGAGAAGACGGCGATCACGTCCGCCATCGAGGGCCTGCGCACGGTGCTGGCCGGCGACGACCTCGAGGCCATCAAGGGTCGCACCAACGACCTGATGCAGGCCTCCATGAAGCTCGGCGAGGCCATGTACGCGGCCTCGCAGGCCGAGGGCGCCGGCGCGGATCCGGCGAACGAGGCCGGCCAGCCGGGCGCGAAGAAGAAGGACGACGTCGTCGACGCGGACTTCCAGGACGTCGACGACAAGAAGAAGTCGGCCTGATCGGTCGATCGCGGGGCGGCCGGGCATGACCCGGCCGCCCTTTTGCATGGGATCGGACGCCGGCACCTGACCGGCATGGCGGTCCATGGTCGGAACGGCCGGGACGAGGGGACGGGGCAGGGATGTCCAAGCGCGACTATTACGAGGTGCTGGGCGTCGCGCGCACCTGCACGGAGGTCGAGCTCAAGGGCTCCTTCCGCAAGCTCGCGATGCGCTGGCACCCGGACAAGAATCCGGGCGACGCGCAGGCCGAGGTCCAGTTCAAGGAGATCAACGAGGCCTACCAGGTCCTGTCGGACGGCCAGAAGCGGGCGGCCTACGACCGGTTCGGCCATGCCGCCTTCCAGAACGGCGGCGGCGCACCGGGCGGCCCCGGCTTCGGGAACGAGTTCGGCGATTTCATGTCGGACATCTTCGACACTTTCTTCGGCGACGCCCGCAACGGGCAGCGGACCGGCCGCCCGGGCGGCGGCGGGGCGGGCCGCGAGCGCGGCTCCGACATGCGCTACAACCTCGAGATCACCCTTGAGGAGGCCTACGAGGGCAAGTCCGCCTCGATCACGGTGCCGACCTCCATCTCGTGCGAGGTCTGCTCGGGCTCGGGCGCCAAGGCCGGCTCGAAGCCCCGCACCTGCCCGACCTGCGGCGGCGCGGGCCGGGTGCGCGCCGCGCAGGGGTTCTTCGCCATCGAGCGGACCTGCCCGAACTGCCACGGCCGCGGCGAGGTGATCGACGATCCGTGTCCCGCCTGCGGCGGCGCCGGCCGCACCGTGCGCGAGCGGACGCTGACCGTGAACGTGCCGGCGGGCGTCGAGGACGGCACCCGGATCCGGCTCGCGGGCGAGGGGGAGGCGGGGCTGCGCGGCGGCCCGGCCGGCGACCTCTACATCTTCCTGTCGATCAAGCCGCACCCGTTCTTCCAGCGCGACGGCGCCGACATCTACTGCCAGGTGCCGATCTCGCTCGTGACCGCCGCCCTCGGGGGCGAGTTCACGGTGCCGACGCTCGACGGGCAGGACGCCCGCGTGAAGGTTCCCGAGGGGACCTCCACGGGCAAGCAGTTCCGGCTGCGCGCCAAGGGGATGACGGTGCTCCGCTCGCGCGATCTCGGCGACCTCTACATCCAGGTCTCGGTGGAGACGCCGCAGAACCTGACGCGCCGCCAGCGCGAGCTCCTGATGGAGTTCGATCGGGAATCGTCCGGCGACACGCACCCGGAAAGCAGTGGATTTTTCACGCGCGTGCGTGAATTCTTCGACGGCATCTCTGGATCAACTCGCGCCTGATGGCATTGTCGTACGTCCGGTCGCACCGGGCGTCGGGGGGACGTCGTTGCTTCAACTCCTTCAGAAGCCGCGCAGGCGGAATACGGCCCGCGACCGCTTCGCCGACGAAGCCCGATTCCTGCGCACCTGGGTCGAGAATCCGCTCCTGACG
>JAEUAC010000119.1 GCA_019695455.1 Methylorubrum extorquens
GCTCGGCGCGCGCCTGGCGCGTGCCGAGCGGATCGGGATCGTGAAGCTGTCCACGAGCTCGCGGCCGCGCCGGGCCGCGACGCGGCCGTAGAACTCGCGATCGACGACGAGGGGCGACGCGCCGCTCGCCTGGTAGGCGGCCGGGAAGCGGCCGAGCAGCCGCTCGCCCGGCTGCGCGTCGCCCGCCATGTCAGGCCGCCTCGTTCATGCCGAGCGGAACGGGGACGTCGGGCGTCAGCAGCGATTCGAAGGGTCGGCCGCCGGTCCGCTCCCGCAGCTCGGCCTTCGCCCGATCGACGAGGTCGGGACGGCTCAGGGCGTCGATCGCCGTGCCGGCCATGATCTTCGCGACGTTGACCATGCCCTTGTGGGCGGCCGGGCTCTTACCCTGCCCGGTGAACTGCCAAGAATGGAAGGGCGTGCCGATGGCGCAGGTCGCACCCCAGGCCTGGACGGTGGGCACCACCCAGCTCACGTCGCCGACGTCGGTCGAGCCGATCCCGCCGCGGCCGCGCGCCCCGAGCGGCAGCAGCGATTCGGCCAGGGGGAGGTCGGGCCGCACCGGCAGGCCGTGCGCCGCGAAGGCCGATTCGACGTCGTCCTCCCGCACGGTCGCCTGGAACCGGGCGGCGAGCGCGCGGTCCGCCGCGTCGAAGGCGGGCGGCCCGAGGCGCTGCGCGTTCTCGTTCATGGCCTGCTCGAGGGGGCCGTTGCCGACGAGCTCCGCCATGGCGCTGAAGACCGTCGCCTCGACGCGCGTCTCCGTCATGAGGGCCGCGCCCTCGGCGACCTTCTTCACGCGCTCCAGCAGGGGGCGCAGCTCGCCGATGGTCGCGGCCCGCACCACGTAGCGCACCTTGGCGGAGGCCTGGACGACGTTCGGCGCGATACCGCCCGCGTCCAGCATGGCGTAGTGGATGCGCGCGTCGGACGGCATGTGCTCGCGCAGGTAGTTCACGCCGACGTTCATCAGCTCGACCGCGTCCAGCGCCGAGCGGCCGAGATGCGGCGCGGCGGCCGCGTGCGCCGCCCGGCCCGAGAAGGCGAAGTCGATCCCGACATTCGCGAGCGTCACGGGCGTCATGACGCCCGTGAAGTGGCCCGGATGCCAGGAGATCGCGATGTCGACGTCGGCGAAGGCGCCCTCCCGCACCATGAAGCCCTTCGCGGCCCCGCCTTCCTCCGCCGGGCAGCCGTAGTAGCGCACGCGGCCCGGCAGGCCGTTCCTCGCCAGCCAGTCCTTGACGGCGGTGGCCGCGAGGAGCGCGCCCGCGCCGAGCAGGTTGTGCCCGCAGCCGTGGCCGGCGCCGCCCTGTTCCACCGGGCGGTGCTCCGGCGATCCCGCCTCCTGGCTAAGGCCGGGCAGCGCGTCGTACTCGCCCAGGATCGCGATGACGGGCCCGCCCTCGCCGGCCTCGCCCATGACGGCGGTCGGGATGCCGGCGACCGCCTCCGTCACCCGGAAGCCCTCGGCCTCGAGCGCGGCCCGGTGCTCGGCGCAGGAGCGCACCTCGCCGTAGTTCAGTTCGGGCATGGCCCAGACCCGGTCGGCCAAGGCCGTGAAGGTCTCGGCGTGCCGGTCGACGAGGTGCCAGATCTCGTCGGTGTTCGTCGTCATGGGCATGGTCCTGGCTGGGCGCCCGGCGCGGCCGGGCGGGAACGCGATCGGCTGCGGGCTACTCGGCGGCGACGCGGGGCGCGTAGCCGAGCCGCCCGTTCAGGTCGGCGAGGAGCCGGCCCGCCGCGTCCGCGATGACGGTGCCGGGCGGGAAGATGGCGGCGGCGCCCGCCGCGTAGAGGGCGTCGAAGTCGCCGGGCGGGATGACGCCGCCGACCACGATCATGATGTCCTCGCGCCCGTAGCCGGCGAGCGCCGCGCGCAGCTCCGGCACGAGCGTCAGGTGGCCGGCCGCGAGCGACGACACGCCGATGATGTGGACGTCGTTCTCGATCGCCTGCCGGGCCGCCTCCGCCGGAGTCGCGAAGAGCGGACCGATGTCCACGTCGAAGCCGAGATCGGCGAAGGCGGAGGCGATCACCTTCTGGCCGCGGTCGTGCCCGTCCTGGCCCATCTTGGCGACGAGGATGCGGGGCCGGCGGCCGTCCTCGGCCTCGAACAGCTCGACCTCCCGGCGCACCCGGTCGACGACGGACGACATGGTTCCCGCCTCCCTGCGATAGACGCCCGAGATGGACTTGATCTCCGCCCGGTGGCGGCCCCAGACCCGCTCCAGCGAATCCGAGATCTCGCCCACCGTCGCCTTGTGGCGGGCCGCCTCGATGGCGGCCGCGAGCAGGTTGCCGCCGCCCGCGCCCGCGGCGGTCGACAGCGCCTCGAGCGCGCCCGCCACCTTGCTCTCGTCGCGCTCGGCCCGCAGGCGCTTCAGCTTGTCGACCTGCAGCGTCCGCACGGCGGAATTGTCGACGCGCAGCACGTCGATCTGGCGATCGTCCAGCGGGCGGTACTTGTTGACGCCGACGACCGTCTGCGCGCCGGAATCGATGCGGGCCTGCGTGCGGGCCGCGGCCTCCTCGATGCGGAGCTTCGGGATGCCGGCCTCGATGGCCTTCGCCATGCCGCCCAGGCGCTCGACCTCCTCGATGTGGCCCCAGGCCTTGGCGGCGAGATCGCCCGTCAGGCGCTCGATGAAGAACGAGCCGCCCCAGGGATCGATCGTCTTCGTCGTCCCGCTCTCCTGCTGGAGGAAGAGCTGCGTGTTGCGGGCGATGCGGGCCGAGAAGTCCGTCGGCAGCGCCAGCGCCTCGTCGAGGGCGTTCGTGTGGAGGGATTGCGTGTGGCCCTGCGTGGCCGCCATCGCCTCGATGCAGGTCCGCATCACGTTGTTGAACACGTCCTGCGCCGTCAGCGACCAGCCCGACGTCTGGCAATGCGTGCGCAGCGGCAGCGACTTGTCGGTCTGCGGCTCGAACCGCTTCACGAGCTTCGCCCATAGGAGGCGGGCGGCGCGCAGCTTGGCCACCTCCATGGAGAAGTTCATGCCGATCGCCCAGAAGAACGACAGGCGCGGCGCGAACTGGTCCACGGTGAGCCCGGCCGCGAGCCCCGCCCGGATGTATTCGACCCCGTCCGCCAGCGTATAGGC
>JAEUAC010000104.1 GCA_019695455.1 Methylorubrum extorquens
GCGGATCTCGCCCGGCATCGGGTTCGTGATCGCGTCCCGGATGCCGGCGATCTCCGACGAGAACGCCGCCACGGCGAGGAGCGCCGGGCGGTGCTCCGCGGGCGCCAGCAGGGTCGCGTAGTAGCGGTCCGGATCGCGCTCCCGGACCAGCGTCGCGAGGTGGTCCGCCTCCGCCGTCATCCGACGGCGATCAGCGCCGCCCCGACGCGGCGCTCCTCGGCGAGCAGCACGTTGTAGGTCCGGGCCGCGGCACCGGTCTGCATCGCGTCGATGGAGATGCCGGCCTCCCGGAAGGGGCCGCGCAGCCGATCGGGCAGGGGGGCGATCTCGGGGCCCGTGCCGACCAGCAGGAAGTCGATCGGCGGCGCCTCGGCGAGCGCGGCCGCGAGGTCGGCCGCCGTGATCTCGGCCGCGTGGGTCGGGCGCCAGGCGGCGATCCCGGACGGCAGGATCAGGATGGAGCCGCGATGGGACATGCCGGCGAAGCGGAACCCGCCCCGGCCGTAGGCGTCCAGCATGTGGCGGCCGGGGACGAAGCCCGGTGTCGCCGCCTCGTCCAAGCTACTCGGCCGGCTGGGCGACGGGAACGTCCCGCGCGGCCCCGCGCTGGTTGCCGGCCTTCAGGCCGATATAGATCAGCATCGGCGAGGAGATGAAGATCGCCGAGTAGGTGCAGATCACGACGCCGGCGAGCATCACCTGGGCGAAGCCCTCGATCGCCCGGCCGCCGAACAGGACGAGCGCGAGCAGAGACAGGGCGGTCGTGGTCGCCGTCATCACGGTCCGCGACATGGTCGAGTTGATCGACAGGTCGAGGAGCTCCTCCGTCGGCATCTGCTTGTAGCGGCGCAGGAGCTCGCGCGTCCGGTCGAACACGACGACGGTCTCGTTCAGAGAGTAGCCGACGATCGTCAAAATCGCGGCGATGGACGTCATGTTGAATTCGTGGCGCGTGATGACGAAGAAGCCGACCGTCAGCACGATGTCGTGCAGCGTGCCGATGATCGACGCGATCGCGAGGTCGCGCTCGAAGCGGAACCAGAGATAGGCGAGGACGGCGAAGACCGACAGGATGATGCCGATCGTGCCGGACTGGACGAGCTCGCCCGAGACCCGGGGGCCGACGGTCTCGACGCGCTGGAAGGTGTAGCGCTCGCCGAAGGCGGCCCGGGCCTTGTCGACCACGACGCCCTGCGCGGCCTCGCCGCCGGGCTGGATCGGGAAGCGCAGCGACACGCCGCCCGCCTGGCCGCCGCTGCCGCCGAAATCCTGCACCTCCACGTCGCCGAAGCCGAAGCCGTTGGCGGTCGTGCGGACGGCGCCCGCATCCGCCGGCCCGCTCTTCGCCTCGAGCTCGATCAGCGTGCCGCCGCGGAAGTCGACGCCGTAATCCAGACCGAGCGTCAGGAAGCCGGCGACCGTCAGGATCGACAGGAGGGCCGAGAAGGGGAAGCTGAGATGGCGGAACCGCATGAAGCGGAACCGCGTCTCGTCCGGCCAGATTCGCAGGAGGCGCACGGGCGTGATCCTCTAGAAGGGCAGCGTCTTGGGACGCGCCCACGAGTACCAGATCGCGATCATCATGCGGGTCATCGTCACGGCCGTGAGGACGGTCGTGAGGATGCCCAGGATGAAGACCACGGCGAAGCCGCGCACCGGCCCGGACCCCATGAAGAACAGGATGATGGCGGCGATCGCCATCGTGGAGTTCGAATCGACGATCGTCGCGAAGGCCCGGTCGAACCCTGCCTGGATGGCCGACACGATGGACCGGCCGGCGCGCGCCTCCTCGCGGATGCGCTCGTAGATCAGCACGTTCGAATCGACCGCGGTCCCGATGGTGAGCACGATGCCGGCGATGCCCGGCAGCGTCAGCGTCGCCTCGAGCACCGACATGAGGCCGAAGATCAGGCCCACATGGACCACGAGGGCGATGTTGGCGATGAAGCCGAACACGCCGTAGGTCGCGAACATGAAGATGACGACGAAGATCGTGGCCACGTAGGTCGCGAGCTTGCCGGCCTCGATCGAATCGCGCCCGAGGCCCGGGCCGACGGTGCGCCGCTCGACGATGGTGAGCTTGGCCGGCAGGGCGCCGGAGCGCAGGAGAACCGAGAGGTCGTTCGCCTGCTGGACGGTGAAGCGGCCCGAGATCTGGCCCTGGCCGCCCGTGATCGGCTGCAGGATGCGGGGCGCGGAGATCACCTCGTTGTCGAGCACGATGGCGAGCGGGCGCCCCACGTTCTGCGTCGTCGCCTCGCCGAAGCGGGCGGCGCCGCGCAGGTTGAAGCGGAAGTTCACGATCGGCTCGTTCGTGCGCGAGTCGAAGCCGGGCTGCGCGTCCGTGAGGTCCGCGCCGTCCAGGATGACGCGCCGCTCGACCGGCACGCGCTGGCCGCCGGAATCGCGCGAGGGCATCAGCTCGGTATCGGTCGACCCGGCGTCGCCGAGCAGGCGGAACTCGAGCTTCGCCGTCTTGCCGAGGATCTCCTCGAGCCGCGTCGGGTCCTGGAGGCCCGGCACCTGGACCAGCACCCGGTCGGCGCCCTGGCGCTGGATGGAGGGCTCGGTCGTGCCGAGCTGGTCGACGCGGCGCCGGATGACCTCGATCGACTGGTCGACGGCGCGGCGGACCCGGTCCGCGATGCCCTGTTCGGTCAGCGCGAGCGTGATGGTGCCGTCGGGGGCCTCCGTCACGTCGATCGTGCGCGCGCCCGTCTGGCCGAGGATGGCGTTCGTGATCGGCTGCGAGAGCTCGCGCAGCTTCGGCAGCACGCGCGCCCTGGCGGCGGCGTCGGCGATGCGGATCCGCACGGCCCGGCCGGAGATCGGGATGCCGCCCTCGGACGTGATGCCGCCGCTCTCGCGCAGGACCCGGCGGACGTCCTGCTGCAGCTGGACGAGCTGCGTCCGCACGAGGTCGTTCTGGTCGACCTCCAGCAGGATGTGCGAGCCGCCCTGGAGGTCGAGCCCGAGCACGATGGCCCGCGTCGGCACGATCCAGGAGGGAATCCACGACGGCAGCGCGGCCTGCAGACCGGCGCGCTGCTCGCGCGTCAGCATGCTCGGTACGGCGAGCAAGAGCCCGATCAGCACGGTGCCGATCGTCAGGATGATCTTGGTCCGGGAAAAGCGCAGCATGGCGACGCGCGGTCCTTGGCTGGGGCTCGGGCGACCGTCAGGCCTTGACCGGCTCGCCCTTCGAGCGGACCTCGGAGATCATCGCGCGGACGAGCTTGACGCGCACGTTGTCGGCGATCTCGATCTCGATCTCGGGATCCTCCGTCACCTTGGTGACGCGGCCGACGATGCCGCCGGTCGTGACGACGGTGTCGCCGCGGCGCACGGCCTTGATCATCTCCTGGTGCAGCTTCACCCGCCGCTGCTGCGGCCGGATGATGAGGAACCACATGATGACGAAGATCAGCACGAAGGGGACGAACTGGACCAACGTCTCCGTCGTCGGGAGCCCCGGGGCTTGCGCGAAGGCGGGCGTGATCAAGCAGAATTCCTCGGCGACGGCTCGCGGTCGCGGCGCGGCGAATGGCTAGAAGCGAGCCGCCTATCACGCCGATCGCCGCATGATCAAATAAGCGCGGCCGTTTCCTGCGATCCGGGGGCTGCCGCGATGCCGCAGGGCGGCTTCCCCCGGCGGGTCGGGGCGGCTAGGAGCGGCCGGACCGGAACGCTCCGGGGCGGGAAACGCGCGGCGTGATCGGGAAGCTCAGGGGCATCGTCGACGGGTCCGACGAGGACAGCGTCATCCTCGACGTCGGCGGCGTCGGCTACGTCGTCCACTGCTCCGCCCGCACGCTTCAGCGCCTGCCGTCGGCGGGCGAGGCGGCCGTGCTCGCGATCGAGACGCACGTGCGCGAGGACATGATCCGGCTCTACGGCTTCGAATCGGTCGGCGAGCGGGAATGGTTTCGGCAGCTT
>JAEUAC010000239.1 GCA_019695455.1 Methylorubrum extorquens
GCCGGCATGGCCCGGCACAGGAAGCCCCTCGAGGAGGCGCTCGGCATTCCGGTCATCGATCCGACGCAGGCCGCCGTGACCATGGCGCTCGGCGCCGTCGCGCTCGCCTGACGGCGCGACCGACACGGGAGAACCCAATGGCCGACGACCTCGTCTTCTACACCCACCCGCAATCGCGCGGCCGGACGGTCCGCTGGATGCTGGAGGAGCTGGGCCAGCCCTACCGGACGGAGATCCTGGGCTACGGCCAGAGCATGAAGGCCGCGCCGTTCCTCGCCATCAACCCGATGGGGAAGGTCCCCGCCATCACGCATGGCGGCACGCCCGTGACGGAGGTCGCGGCGATCTGCGCCTACCTGGCCGACGCGTTCCCGGCGGCCGGGCTCGCGCCGCACTCCGGGAGCCTCGCGCGCGGTCCCTATTACCGCTGGCTGTTCTTCGCGGCCGGCCCGGTCGAATCGGCCATGTTCGCGAAGCTCCTGCGCTTCGAGGTGCCGTCCGACCAGGAGCGCGCCGTGGGCTTCGGCACCATGGGCCAGGTCCTCGACACGCTGGAGGGCGCGGTGGCGAAGGGGCCGTACCTCGCGGGAGACGCGTTCACGGCCGCCGACCTCTACGTCGCGGCGTTCCTCGGCTTCGGCATGATGTTCGGCGGCATCGAGAAGCGGCCCGCCTTCGAGGCCTTCGTCGGCCGGCACATGGGACGTCCCGCCGCCATCCGGGCGCGCGAGATCGACGACGCGGCGATGCAGCAGCAGCCATCCGCCGGGTAGCGCCCCGGACGCGCGGAGCGGGGACGCCGGAAGAGCGCCTCGCGGGAGGAGACGAACGATGCTCGCGACACCCGGCCTGAACCTCACGGAGGCCGCGCCGCTCGATGCGGCCGAACGCATGGGCCGCGACGAGCTCGCCTCGCTCCAGCTCGCGCGCCTGCGGGCCACGCTGGAGCGGGCCTACGAGCGGGTCCCGCTCTACCGCGCGCGCTTCGATGCCGCGGGACTCCACCCGTCGGACCTCGGCGACCTCTCCGATCTCGGCCGCTTCCCCTTCCTGGCGAAGGCGGACCTGCGGGAGACCTACCCGTTCGGCCTGTTCGCCGAGCCGCGGGAGAAGATCCTGCGCATCCACGCCTCGTCGGGCACGACGGGCAAGCCGATCGTGGTCGGCTACACGCGCCACGATCTCGCGATCTGGGCGGAGGTCGTCGCCCGCTCGCTGCGCCTCGCCGGCGCGCGGCCGGGCGAGCTCCTGCACAACGCCTACGGCTACGGGCTCTTCACGGGCGGGCTCGGCATCCATGCCGGTGCGGAGCGGCTGGGGCTCACGGTGGTGCCAGTCTCGGGCGGCATGACGGAGCGGCAGGTCCAGCTCATCACGGATTTCCGGCCGGACCACATCACGGTGACGCCCTCCTACATGCTGGCGATCCTCGACGAATTCGCCCGCCTGGGGATCGATCCGCGGGATTGCTCGCTCCGCGTCGGCATCTTCGGCGCCGAGCCGTGGACCAACGCGATGCGCCGCGAGATCGAGGACGCGTTCCGCATGGACGCCGTCGACATCTACGGGCTGACGGAGGTGATCGGACCTGGCGTGAGCCAGGAGAGCGTCGAGACCAAGGACGGCCTCCACGTCTGGGAGGATCATTTCTATCCGGAGATCGTCGATCCCGAGACGGGGGCGGTGCTGCCGGACGGCGAACTCGGCGAGCTCGTCTTCACGTCGCTGACCAAGGAGGCCGTGCCGATCATCCGCTACCGCACGCGCGACCTGACCCGGCTGCTGCCCGGCACGGCGCGCCCCGGCATGCGCCGCATGGAGAAGGTGACGGGCCGATCGGACGACATGATCATCCTGCGCGGCGTGAACGTCTTCCCGACGCAGATCGAGGAGGCGCTGCTCGGCTGCGCCTGGTGCGGCGGGCACTTCCTCGTCGAGCTCACGCGCGAAGGCCGCCTCGACGAGATGACCATCCTGGCCGAAGCGCGGCCGGACAGCTGGGACCCCTCCGCGATCGACGGCCACGCGGAACGGCTGACGGCCCTCATCAAGGGCACGATCGGCATCACGGCCCGCGTCAGCGTGCGCCCGCCCGGCTCGCTGGAGCGCTCGGGCGGCAAGGCCCGGCGCGTGATCGACCGCCGGCCCCGGGCCTGAAACGAGAACGGCCGCCCGAGGGCGGCCGTCGACGACAGGTTGTCCCGGGCCTCGGCCCGGGAGCGGATCACATGCCGCGCTGCTGCATGCGCTCCATGCGGCGCATCTCGCGCATCTCGCGGCGGGACATCGGGCGATCCATCTCCTCGCGCATGCCGGGGCCGCGCATGCCCGGACGGCCGTCCATCATGGCCGGCTGCATGCCGCCCGCCGGCGGGCAGGGCACGAAGGCGCCGTTCATGACGCAGGACTTGCCCGCGTAGGAGCCGCCCATCATGCCGTCGCCCATCATCATGGGGCCGCCCATCGGACCGCCGGGGGGCGGCGGCGGCGCCATCTGGGCGAAGGCCGGAGCGGCGAACAGCAGGCCGGCGGCGGAGGCGGCCAGGAACAATCTTTTCATCGTGAACTCCAGAAGAGCGTTTCCATCCGCCAAACCCGGGGCCGGAGGATGGTTCCCTCTCCGACGCGTCCGCCCAGCCGCCTCAGGCGTCCCAGCGCCCTCCGACCGTCCGCGAATGGCCGCGGAACTCGGCGATCACCTCGTCGTCGACCGAGACCTGGACGTCGTAGATGCCGGAGCGCCCGATCCGCAACACCTCGTGCGCCGAGGCGACGAGCCGGTCGCCGAGCCGCCCCGGCTTCAGGAACGTCACCGTGCAATGCTGCGCCACCGCCTTCTCGCCGTGCGAGTTGCAGGCGAACGCGAAGGCGGAATCGGCGAGCGTGAAGATGTAGCCGCCGTGGGCCGTGTCGTGGCCGTTGGTCATGGCGGACGTGATCGGCATCGTGACGAGCGCGTAGCCCGGCCCGACATCGAGCAGCATCATGCCGAGCCCCTGGCTGGCGCGATCGGCGGCCCACATGGCGTCGGCGGAGGCGCGGGCGACCTCGTCCGGGTCCGGGCCGTCCACGGCCTCGTCGGCATCGGGGCCGCTCATCGGGCGCGTCCCGTGAAGGCCGCGTTCCGCTTGCCCACGAAGGCCGCGACGCCCTCGGCGTAGTCCGGGGACAGGCAGGCCTCGTGCTGCAGGTCGGCCTCGAGGTCGAGCTGCGCGTCGAGGTCGTTCTCGGACGCGGCCGCGAGCGCCCGCTTGATCAGCCCGAGCGCGTGGGTCGGCTGGTTGGCGAGGTGGGACGCGAGCCGGTCGGCCTCGCCCGCCAGCGACTCGTCGTCGACGACCGCCCAGATCAGGCCCCAGGCCTCGGCCTGCTCGGCCGTGATCGGCTCGCCCAGCAGCGCGAGCCCGCGCGCCCGCGCGTCGCCGACGAGGCGCGGCAGGAACCACGTCCCGCCGGAATCGGGCACGAGCGCGATCTTGGCGAAGGCCTGGATGAAGCGCGCCTTGCGGGACGCGAGGACGATGTCGCAGGCGAGCGCGAGGTTCGCGCCCGCGCCGGCCGCGACGCCGTTCACGGCGCAGACCACGGGCTTCCGCAGCGCCCGGATGCGGCGGATGAGCGGGTTGAAATGATCGACGAGCAGCGCCCGCACGTCGGCCGGGTCGTCGCCGATCTCGGCGAGATCCTGTCCGGCGCAGAAGCCGCGTCCCGCGCCCGTGAGGAGGATCGCCCGGCAGGATTCGTCGGCCGCGGCCTCGTCGAGCGCGGCGGCCAGCGCCCGGTGCAGCGCGATGGTGAAGCTGTTCAGCTTGTCCGGGCGGTTCAGCACGATGCGGTGCCAGCCCTCCCGCCGCTCGACCAGGATCGGATCGGACACGTTCCCCTCCCTCGCCGCCCTTGTCTCGCCGGGCGGGTCGGGTACTCGTGCCGCCCGGGACGGGCCGGGTCAACGGCCCGCCCGCAGGAGGATGGCCGTGACGATCGCGATCGAGAGCTTCGCCGAGGGCCGCTGGATCCGACCCGGCGGCGAGGGCGCCGCCATCGCGAGCGCGATCGACGGCCGGGTGGTCGCGACCCTGCCGGGCGGAACGCCGGACGTCGCCGCCATGGTGGCGCATGCGCGCCGGACCGGCGGGCCGGCGCTCCGGGCGCTCACCTTCCACGACCGGGCGGACATCCTGCGTGCGCTGGCGGCGCATCTGAACGAGCGCAAGGAGACGCTCTACGCCCTCTCGGCCGAGACCGGCGCGACGCGGCGGGATTGCGGCTTCGACGTCGACGGGGGCATCGGCACGCTGTTCGCCTACGCGTCCCGCGGCCGGCGCGAGCTGCCGTCCGAGCGGTTCGTGGTCGAAGGCCCGCCGGAGACGCTCGCCAAGGGCGGCGGCTTCGTCGGCCAGCACGTCCTCGTGCCGCTGCACGGGGTCGCCGTGCACATCAACGCCTTCAACTTCCCCGTCTGGGGACCGCTCGAGAAGTTCGCGCCCGCCTTCCTGGCCGGCATGCCCGTCATCACCAAGCCCGCGACGCCGACCGCCTACGTGACGGAGGCGCTGGTGCGCCTGATCGAGCAGTCGGGCCTGCTGCCGCCCGGCGCCCTGCAGATGATCGCGGGCCCGACGGGGCCGCTCCTCGACGAGCTCGGCGGACAGGACCTCGTCGCCTTCACGGGCTCGCTCGAGACGTCCGAGCGCCTGCGGGCGCACCCGTCCATCGGCCGCCACGCCGTCCGGTTCACGGCGGAGCGGGATTCGCTGAACGCCGCCATCCTGGGGCCGGACGCGGAACCCGGAACGCCGGAATTCGACGCCTTCGTCCGCGAGGTCGTCCGCGAGATGACGACCAAGGCGGGCCAGAAATGCACCGCCATCCGCCGCGCCATGGTGCCGGCCGCCTTCGCCGACGCCGCCGCCGCCGCGATCTCGGCCGCGCTCGCCGCCGTGCCGGTCGGCGATCCGCGGCGCGAGGACGTGCGCATGGGCCCGCTCGTAGGGCTCCCGCAGCGCGACGACGTCCGGGCGCGCCTGGCCCGCCTGCGCGAGGAGGCCGACCTCGTCTTCGGCGACCCGGACCGCGTCGAGGCACGCGGGGCCGACGACCGCACGGGCGCCTTCCTGTCGCCGATCCTGCTGCGCTGCGACCGGCCGCGCGAGGCGACGGCCGTGCACGCGCTCGAGGCCTTCGGCCCCGTCGCGACCCTGATGGCCTACGGCGACATGGGCGAGGCCGTCGAGCTCGTGCGGCGCGGCGAAGGCAGCCTCGTCGCGTCGCTCTACACGAACGACGACGCGGCGGCCGAGGAGGCCGTCCTGGGGCTCGCGCCGTTCCACGGCCGCCTCCTCGTGGTGGACCGGGATTGCGCGCGCGAGCAGACGGGCCACGGCTCGCCGCTGCCGAACCTCGTCCATGGCGGCCCGGGCCGGGCGGGCGGCGGCGAGGAGCTCGGCGGCCTGCGGGCGGTCTTCCACCACATGCAGCGGACGGCCCTGCAGGGCTCGCCCCGGCGCATGGCCGCGCTGACGCGATCCTGGATCAAGGGTGCGCCGTCACCCCGGCCGGAGCATCACCCCTTCCGGCTCGACTTCGACGCGCTCCGCATCGGCGACACGATCGAGACGGCCGCCCGCACCATCACGCTCGCGGACATCGAGCACTTCGCCGCGTTCACGGGGGACACGTTCTACGCCCACATGGACGAGGCGGCGGCGGCCGCGAACCCGTTCTTCCCGGGCCGGGTGGCGCACGGCTACCTGATCCTGTCCTTCGCGGCCGGCCTCTTCGTGGACCCCGCGCCCGGCCCCGTCCTGGCGAATTACGGGCTCGATTCGCTGCGCTTCCTGAAGCCGGTCTCGCCGGGCGATTCCATCCGGGTCCGCCTCACGGCCAAGGCGAAGAACGCCGCCCGCCAGCCCGATTACGGCGAGGTGCGCTGGGACGCGGAGGTGTTCAACCAGGAGGACGAGACGGTCGCGCGCTACGACCTGCTCACGATGAACGCGCGGGCTTAGGGCGGGCCTTCGACGCCCCTCACGGGTTGCCGGCGAGGTCCGCCCCCTCTGCGTCGCGACCGTCTTGCAGGCCGGCCCCGGCCTTCGCCGGGGCGAGCGGCGGAGGTCGGCCTCCCGTGCGCCCCGCCTCACGCCTTGCGGGCGGCGAAGGCCATGCGCTTCGGGTTGTGGCCGAGATTCGGGCGGCGCTCGGCCGCGAAGCCGCGGGCCCGCAGCGCGTCCAGCATCTCGGCCTCGGAATGGTGCGTCAGGCCGAGCTCGGTCCGGAGCTTGCGGTAGTCGGAGAAGGCCGTCCGGACGAGGCCCGCGAGCGCGGCCCGCAGGAAGCCGCCCTGCCAGGCGAAGGCGAGAAGCGCCCGGACGTCGTCGAGCGGCGACAGGTCCGGCGGCAGGACGTCGGCCAGGACGAGCGTGCCGCGGGCCGAGAGCTTCAGGCGCCAGAGGCCGAGCAGCGCGTCCAGCTCCTCGAACGAGAGATATTGCAGGAGCGAATTCACGACGACGAGGTCGACCGAGCCGTCCGGCAGGCCGTCCACCTCCTCGGGCGCCAGGACGACGATCGTCGGCTCGTCCGCGAAGCGCCGCGAGAGGCGGTCGCGGACGAGGGGCGCGCCGTCGCAGAGATAGAGCCGGCCGCAGGCGGCCGCGACCCGGCCTGCGGAAAGCGCCTCCCCGCAGCCGTGGTCCAGCACCGTCGCGCCCGGTCCGGGCACGAGGGCCGCGACGTCGCGCGCGATGAGGGCGTAGTGCAGGGTCTTGTGCCGATCGGAGACGTAGATCGGGCTGTCGGCGTTCCAGTAGTCGCGCCAGCTCACGCCGGGGACGCGCCCCAGAGCGCCATGAGGGGCCCGTCGGGCCCGTCCACCGGATCGGCGCTCGGGTGCGGGACGGCCGCGATCCGCGCGAGCGCCGCCTCCAGCTTCGCGGGCGCGGGCCGGACGATGTCCCAGCTGCGCCCCTCGGCATAGGCGCCGACCACGAGGAGGTTCGCATCCTCCTCGATCAGCTTGTGGCCGGTGCCGGCCGGGATGACGATCACGTCGCCCGTGGCGAGCGGCACCTCGCGCCCGCCCTCGCCGCCGAAGCGGACGAGCGCGGAGCCGGCCGCGATGCCGAGCACCTCGTGCGCCGTCGAATGGTAGTGCTCGTAGGGGAAGATCCCGTTCCGCCAGCCGGCCGTCCAGCCGTTGGCCCGGAACGCGGCCTCGAAGGCCTCGGCCGGCGCGTCCGGATCGGGCTCGATCGCGGCGCGCCGGATCACGAGCGGCAGGTCGGAATTCGGCGTCACGCCGCCGCGCGGCAGGCGCAGGGCCTCGACCCCCGGAACGGCGTCCGAGGGTGGCGTGGTCTTCCGGCCGGGCCGGGTCGCGGCGATGGGAATGGCCCTGCTCAGGCGCCGAGCAGGAAGGCCGTCACGGCCCGGTCGACCGCCATGTAGAACATGGCGAAGGACACGATCCCCGCGAAGCCGAATTCCAGCGCGTCCCGCTTGATGATGCGGGCCCGGCGGATCGTCTCGCCGCCGAGCGCGAGGCAGATCCAGGCGACCGTCATCAGGATCGGCAGGCCGAACAGGAAGGAGAAGGTCGATTCGACCCGGCCCGACGGATCGATCAGGCCGCGCAGGTTGCGCACCCACGGGGCATGGAGCGCGGCCACGCCGCAGGCCATCCAGACGAGGGCGAGCGCGCACCCGAAATGCTGCACGAACGCCCGGTGCAGACGAGCGAACTCGTCCGTCGCGCGCCCGTGGCCCACCGCCTGCACTGCCATGGCCTCTGCCCCATCCAATTCCGCGGTCGAACCTTGCCGCTTATCGTTGACGAAGCGTTACTCCGGCGCGAGGCGCGGGGGCAACCCGGCCCCGTTCAGGCGCGACCCTTCGCCTCCGTCATCAGGTCGACGAAGCGCCCGAACAGGTAGTGGCTGTCGCGCGGGCCCGGCGAGGCCTCCGGGTGGTACTGCACCGAGAAGGCCGGCCGGTCGGTGAGCGTGATGCCGCAATTCGTGCCGTCGAACAGCGAGACGTGGGTCTGCTGGGCGTTAGCGGGCAGCGTCGCCGGATCCACCGCGAAGCCGTGGTTCATGGAGACGATCTCGACCTTGCCGGTCGTCTCGTCGCGCACGGGATGATTCGCGCCGTGATGGCCCTGGTGCATCTTCGTGGTCCTCGCGCCGATCGCGAGGCCCATGAGCTGGTGGCCGAGGCAGATGCCGAAGGTCGGGACCTTGCGGTCGAGCAGCTCGCGGATGACCGGCACGGCGTAGTCGCCGGTCGCGGCCGGGTCGCCCGGGCCGTTCGACAGGAACACGCCGTCCGGCTGCAGCGCCAGGATCTCGGCCGCCGTCGCGGTCGCCGGCACCACGGTCACGCGGCAGCCGGCATCGGCGAGGAGCCGCAGGATGTTGCGCTTCACGCCGTAATCGATCGCGACAACGTGGAAGCGGCCCGCGCCGCCCGGGCCGAAGCCCTGGCCGAGCTGCCAGGTCCCCTCCGTCCAGCCGCCCTGCCCGTCCCGCGTCACCATGGGAACGAGGTCGAGCCCCTCCATGGTGGGCAGGCCGGCGGCCTGCGCCTTCAGGGCCTCGACGTCGAACAGGCCCGACGGGTCGTGCGACACGACCGCGTTCGGCATGCCGCCCTCGCGGATCAGCGCCGTCAGGGCCCGGGTGTCGACGCCCGTGATGCCGACGAGGCCGCGGGCCTTCAGCCACGCGTCGAGGTGGCGGGTCGCGCGCCAGCTCGCAGGGCCCGTGACGCTCGCGCCGAGCACGATGCCGCGCACGGCGGTCGCCCGGTCGTCGTCGACGGTCTCGGTATCCTCCTCGTTCGTGCCGACGTTGCCGACATGCGGGAACGTGAAGGTGACGATCTGGCCCGAATAGGACGGGTCCGTCAGGATCTCCTGGTAGCCCGTCATGGAGGTGTTGAAGCAGACCTCGCCCGGCGAGGTCCCGACGGCCCCGATCCCCTGGCCCTCGACGACCGTCCCGTCCGCGAGCACGAGGAGCGCCGTCGTCTCCGGCTCGGCCCAGGCGGCCGGGTGCGACGCGCCCTTCACCGGCGCGGGGCTGAGTTGCGACATGGCGACGATCCGGGTTAAGCGGCTCCGCCCACGACCGTTTTCCGGCCTCGGAGGCGCGCCTTCGATGTAAGGGGGGCGCCCTGCCCCGTCAACGCGGCCGCCCCATCCAGGACAGCGCCCATGCCGCTCCGCGAACGCCTCACCGACGACATGAAGACGGCCATGAAGGCCGGCGAGAAGGCCCGGCTGTCGACCATCCGGCTCGTCCAGGCGGCCGTGAAGGACAAGGACATCGAGGCCCGCGGCGCCGGCAAGGAGCCGCTGTCCGACGACGAGATCATGGCCGTCCTGCAGAAGATGGTGAAGCAGCGCCAGGAATCGATCGGCATCTACGAGGCGAACGGCCGCCCGGAGCTCGCGGCCGGCGAGCGCGACGAGGTGGCCGTCATCGCGACCTACCTGCCGCAGCAGATGGACGAGGCCGAGATGGAGGCCGCCGTCGCGGCCGCCGTGGCCGAGACGGGCGCCGCCTCCGTGAAGGACATGGGCAAGGTCATCGCCAAGCTCCGCGAGGACTTCGCCGGACGCATGGATTTCGCCAAGGCCTCGGGCGTCGTGAAGGCCAAGCTCGCCGGCGGCTGAGCCGAGCGTCGGCTCCCGGGCTCCGGCGGGACCGGGAGAGTCTCGGCGCGGGCGGCTTGCGGGGCCGGGCCCGCTTCCGTACCACCCGGGGGGTCTCAGCCCGGGAGCAGCCCCTTGAACGGCGCCGAAAGTCTCGTCCACACCCTCGTGAAGAGCGGCGTCGACACCTGTTTCGCCAATCCCGGCACGAGCGAGATGCATTTCGTGGCCGCGCTCGACCGGGTGCCGGGCATCCGCTGCGTGCTCGGCCTGTTCGAGGGCGTGGTGACGGGGGCGGCCGACGGCTACGCCCGCATGGCCGACAAGCCGGCCGTGACGCTGCTCCATTGCGGCCCGGGCCTCGCGAACGGCCTCGCCAACCTCCACAACGCCCGCCGCGCCCGCTCGCCGATGGTGAACGCCGTCGGCGACCAGGCGACCTACCACCGCCCGCTCGACGCGCCGCTGACGGCCGACACTGAGGGGTGGGCCCGCCCCGTCTCGTGCTGGACCCGGACGGTCACCCGGGCGGCCGACGTCGGCCGCGACACGGCGGCCGCCGTCCAGGCCTCGATGAGCGGCGCCCGCGGCATCGCGAGCCTCCTCCTGCCGTCGGACACGTGCTGGGACGAGGGCGGCGTCGTGGCCGAGCCGCTCGCGCCCGTCGCCCCGACGGCCGCCGATCCGGCGGCGCTCCAGCAGGCGGCGCGCATCCTGCGCGGCGGCGAGCCCGTGCTCCTCCTGATCGCCGGCCGGACGCTCCGGTCCGGGCCGATCGCGGACGCGTTCCGCATCGCGGCCGCGACGGGCGCCACCGTCATGGCGCCGGTCTCGAACGCGCGGGTCGAGCGCGGCCGGGGCCGCCACGCCGTCGAGCGCATCCCCTACCCGGTCGATTCGGCCGTGAAGCGCCTCGCCGGCTTCAAGCACTGCATCCTGGTCGGCGCGGCCGATCCGGTCGGGTTCTTCGCCTATCCGAACAAGCCCGGCCGCATGCTGCCGCCGGATGCCGGTGTCCACGTCCTGACCCGTCCCGAGGAGGACGGCCCGGCCGCGCTCGCGGCGCTGGCCGACCTTCTCGGCGCACCGGCGGCGCCCGTGACCGACGCGGCGGTCTCGCGCGACACGCCCCGCGGACAGCCCACCTCGGAGGCCGTGGCCCAGGCCATCACGGCGCTGCTGCCCGAGAACTCCATCATCGTCGACGAGAGCGTCAGCTTCGGGCGCGCCTTCCAGGGCGGCACGGCGGGCGCGGCCCCGCACGATTGGCTGCAGCTCACCGGCGGCGCCATCGGCGAGGGCCTGCCCCTCGCGACGGGAGCCGCGATCGCGTCCCCGGGCCGGCGGGTGCTCTCCCTGCAGGCGGACGGGTCCGGCATGTACACGCTGCAGGCCCTCTGGACGCAGGCGCGCGAGAAGCTCGACGTCACGACCGTGATCCTGTCGAACCGCAAATACGCGATCCTGCTGGGCGAACTCGCGGGCGTCGGCGCCAATCCCGGCCGCACCGCGCTCGACATGATGGACATCGGCAACCCGGATCTCGACTGGGTGAAGATGGCGAACGGCATGGGCGTCGAGGCGGCCCGCGCCGAGACGGCGGAGGAGCTCTGCGACCTCATGCGCTCCGCCAACGGCCGGCCGGGCCCGTTCGTCATCGAGCTGATGATCTGATGCGGCGGGCGCATCCGCCCGCCCCCGGGCGGGGAGAGCGCGCGCCTTGAACGCCGTCGTCGGGGCCGCCCTGCCGGTCTTCGGCCTGATCGTGGTCGGCTGGATCGCCGGCCGCACCGCCCTCCTCGACCGGGGCGCGACGGACAGCCTGAACCGGTTCGCGATCTACCTCGCCCTGCCGGCCCTGCTCTTCACGGTCATGGCGAAGGCCGATCCCGCGGCCATCGCGCAGGGCCGGTTCGCGGCCGCCTGGGCGATCGGCGTCGCCGTGCCGTTCGGGGCCGCCTTCTGGCTCGCGCGGCGCCGGGGCCGGCGGGTCGCGGAGGCGGGCATCTGGGGCCTCGACGCCGGCTACGCCAATTCCGGCTTCATGGGCATCCCGCTCTGCCTGCTCCTGTTCGGGGAGGCCGCCGGCCCCTCCATCATCCTCACGGTGCTGCTCACGGCGACGGTGCTCTTCATCTTCGCCGTCGTGCTGATCGAATCCGATCTGCGGCGCGGCGCCTCGCCCTGGAAGACGGTGCGGCGCGTCGGGCCCTCCGTCCTGCGCAATCCGCTCCTCCTCGCGCCGCTCGCGGGCCTCGCCGTCGCGCTCGCCGGCTGGCCCCTCCCGGCGCCGCTCGACCGCTTCGCGACCCTCCTCGGCGGGGCGGCGAGCCCGGTCGCGCTCGTCTGCATCGGCCTGTTCCTGTCGCACGAGCGCGTGGGCGGCGAGATCGGGCCGGTCGCGGCCCTCGTCGCCCTGAAGCTCGTCGGGCAGCCGGCCGTGACGGCGCTCTGCGTCTTCTGGATCTTCGACGTGCCGCCGATCCCCGCCAAGGTCGCCGTGATCTCGGCCTCGCTGCCCACGGGAACCGGCCCCTTCACGCTCGCGAAGCTGCACGGCTTCGACGTGCAGGTGACCTCGACGGCGATCCTCGTCTCGCACGTCCTGTCCGTCGCCACCGTGTCGGCGCTCGTCGCCTGGCTCGCCTGAACACCGAAGACCGGAGGAACGACCCATGAGCTTCACGGTGGACCTGACCGGCCGCACGGCCCTCGTCACGGGCGCCTCGTCCGGCCTCGGCCGGCACTTCGCCGGGATCATCGCCCGGTCGGGCGCGCGCGTCGTCTGCGCGGCCCGGCGGGCGGACGCGCTGGACGAGACCTGCGGCGCCATCCGGGCCGCCGGCGGCGCGGCGGAGGCCGTGACCATGGACGTGACGGATGCCGGCTCGGTCCGCGACGCCGTCGCGCGGGCCGGGGCGATCGACATCCTGGTCAACAATGCCGGGATCGCGATCACGAAGCCCTTCCTCGACGTCGAGCCCGAGGAATGGGACCGGGTGGTCGACACGAACCTGCGGGGCGCGTTCCTCGTCGCCCAGGCCGCCGCCCGCTCCATGCGGGACGGCAAGCGCCCCGGCTCCATCGTCAACGTGGCCTC
>JAEUAC010000320.1 GCA_019695455.1 Methylorubrum extorquens
CCCCCGCGCCTTCCTGCATACGAGCGGGTTCGACGTCGGATTGCCGGACGGCCAGATGGGGAATTCCGAGGTCGGCCACCTGAATATCGGGGCGGGACGCGTTGTCATGCAGGACCTGCCCCGCATCGGGGCCGCCATCGCCGACGGCAGCCTCGCCCGCGACCCCGCCATCGCCCGGCTCTGCGAGACCCTGAAGGCGACGGGCGGGACCTGCCACCTCCTGGGCCTCGTCTCGCCCGGCGGCGTCCACGCCCACCAGGACCACGCCGCGGCCCTCGCCCGGATCGTGGCGGCGGCGGGCGTCCCGGTCGCCGTGCATGCCTGGACGGACGGGCGCGACACGCCGCCCCGCTCCGGGCGCGACGACCTCGCGCGCCTCGCGGCCGCCCTTCCGGCCGGCGCCCGGATCGCGACCGTCTCGGGCCGGTACTACGCCATGGACCGCGACAACCGCTGGGAGCGCGTCGGCCGCGCCTACCGGGCCATGGTCGAGGCCGAGGGCGCCGGCTTCCCGGACGCGGACTCGGTCATGGCCGACGCCTACGGCCGCGACGTCACGGACGAGTTCGTCGATCCGGCCGTGCTCGGCGACTATGCCGGGATGCGCGACGGCGACGGCATCCTCGCCTTCAACTTCCGGGCCGACCGGATCCGCGAGATCCTGGACGCGATCCTCGATCCCGCCTTCGACGGGTTTCCGCGCCGCCGCCCCGTCCGCTTCGCGGCCGCGCTCGGCCTCACGCAGTATTCGGGGACGCTCGACGCCTTCATGGGAACCGTGTTCCCGCCGCAGAGCCTCGCCCTGATCCTGGGCGAGGTCGTGGCGCGGGCCGGCCGAACCCAGCTCCGCATGGCGGAGACCGAGAAGTACCCGCACGTCACCTACTTCCTGAACGGCGGCCGGGAGGAGCCCTTCCCGGGCGAGGAGCGCATCATGGTGCCCTCGCCCAAGGTCGCGACCTACGACCTGCAGCCCGAGATGTCGGCGCCGGAACTGACGGCGAAGGCCGTGGAGGCGATCGGCACCGGCCGCTTCGACCTCGTCGTCCTGAACTTCGCCAACGCTGACATGGTCGGCCATACGGGCAGCCTTGCGGCCGCCAGCCGGGCGGTCGAGGCCGTGGATGCCGGGCTCGGCCGCATCGTGGAGGCCGTGACGGCGCTCGGCGGCGCCGTGCTCGTCACGGCCGACCACGGCAACGCCGAGCTCATGCGCGATCCCGTGACGGGCGGACCGCACACGGCGCACACGACGAACCCCGTGCCGGTCTTCCTGGCCGGGGTTCCGGGCGCGACCCTGCACGACGGGCGGCTCGCCGACCTAGCGCCGACGCTGCTCGCCCTGATGGGCCTTCCGCAGCCGGCCGAGATGACCGGCCGCTCGCTGATCGCGCCCTGACGGCCCGGGGGCGCGATCCGGCCGCTCAGTAGCGGGCGCGCAGGCCTTCGCCGTAGCCGTAGCCGTAGGCCCGGGTCGGGCGCGGCGGCACGTTGTAGACGAGTCCGCGGCCGATATAGGCGGGCTTGTACTCGACCACGACGCCGTAGGGCGGCATGCCCTCGTCGAAGAGCGGCCGGCCGTAGGCGCGCGCGTGGCGGGGGCGGCCGTGATGGCGGCCGTATCCGTGGTGGCCGGCCGGGCGCCCGTAGCCCGACCCGTGGCCGTAGCCGTAATCCGCCGCGCCGGCCGGAAGGGCGACCAGGGCCGCTCCGACGAGGGCCGCGGCCCCGATGACGATCCGCTTCATGTCCGTGTCCATCCCCCAGGTTCGGCCGGACCTTGCCCGCTCCTCCTTGCAGGGCCGTTGAGGCCGCCCGAAACCTGCCGGCATGGTTAAGGCGGCGTGGCACGGCCGCCAGCCCTCCCCGGCTCGCGCGAACGTGCGGTGCGCGACCGGAACTCGGGAGGAGAAACCCCGGTTGTCGGCCCGTTTCGCGTGCCCGGAGCCCGCCATGTCCAGCAAGGCCCAGATTGACGAGGGCGAGGTCGTCGATCCGAAGGAGGCGGCCGAATCGGCGGGGCTCGTCTACGTCACGGACGACAAGCCCGGCATCACGCGCCACAAGGCTGGCGACGGCTTCACGTTCAGGGGGCCGAAGGGCAAGCCGATCGTGGACGAGAAGGAGGTCGAGCGCATCAGGAAGCTCGCCGTGCCGCCGGCCTACACGGACGTCTGGATCTGCCCGAGCCCGCGCGGCCACATCCAGGCCACGGGCCGGGACGCCAAGGGGCGCAAGCAGTACCGCTACCACCCGAAGTTCCGCGAGGTGCGCGACTCGACGAAATACGAGCACATGCTCGAATTCGCCCGCGGCCTGCCCGCCATCCGGGCCCGCGTCGCGGCCGACATGAAGAAGGCCGGCATGCCGCGCGAGAAGGTGCTCGCGACCGTGGTCTACCTGCTCGAGAACACGCTGATCCGGGTCGGCAACGACGACTACGTCAGGCAGAACAAGAGCTACGGCCTCACGACCCTGCAGGACCGCCACGTGAAGGTGGACGGCACCGGCCTGACCTTCCGCTTCAAGGGCAAGTCCGGCAAGGAGTGGAACCTCGAGGTCAAGGACCGGCGCGTGGCGAAGATCGTCAAGCAATGCCAGGACATTCCCGGCCAGGAGCTGTTCCAGTACCTCGACGACGACGGCGTCCGGCGCGACGTCACGTCCCACGACGTGAACGAATACCTGCGGGAGATCACGGGGCGCGACGTGACGGCCAAGGATTTCCGCACCTGGGCCGGCACCGTCCTCGCCGCGCTGGCGCTGAAGGAGTTCGAGACCTTCGATTCGGACGCCGCCGCCAAGAAGAACGTCCGGGCCGCGATCGAGAGCGTGGCGTCGCGGCTGGGCAACACGCCGACCATCTGCCGCAAGTGCTACATCCACCCGGAGGTGGTGCAGTCCTACATGCAGGGCGAGATGCTGCTGGAGGTGAAGAAGCAGGTCGAGGGCGAGCTGCGCGACCATCTCGGCTCGCTCAAGCCCGAGGAGGCGGCCGTCCTGGGCCTCCTCGAAAGCCGTCTCCGTCGCGACCTGAAGGACACCCTGCGCCGGGCCGCGGCCGCCGCCTGACGGGAAGGCGGGCGCCGACCGGTCAGGCCGGCGAGAGGCCGAGTCGTTCGTCGCGGCGGCGCAGCCAGGCGAGGGCCGGGACGGCGAGCAGCACCATCCAGAGCTTCCCGATCACCTGCCCCGGCAGGTACTCGAGCGAGCCGAAGGCGAGGTGGAGGAACACGGCCGAATCGATGACCAGCCCGACGAGGCTCGACAGGACGACGGCGAGGACGAAGCGCCGCCGCTGCAGCGGCGTGTAGACGGCGAAGTCGGCGAGCTCGGACAGGAGGAAGGCCGCCGTGGACGCGACCACGATGGCCGGCGGGGCGAGCGCGGCCGAGATGAGCGCGCCGACCCCGATCGCCACGAGCCCGGCGGCCGCGCCGAGGCGCCGCTGCACGATGTCCCGCAGGACGAGCGCGAGGCCGATCATGAGCACGCCGGACGGCGCCATGATGCCCGGCGCCACGGGCACGAGGCAGGGACCGTTGGGCACGCAGACCGTGCCGGCATGGCCGATCAGCCAGTTCGCGGCCGGGATGGTGAGGATGAACAGCGCGAAGGCGAGAAGCCCCTCGCGGCCCGGGCGGGATGTCGCGTCGACCATGGCTGCGGTGTCTGTGCTGCGCCGCAGCGGGCGTCAACCCGGGGCGGGCGCGGTTCCGGACGCGCCACCCTCCCGGCATGCGGGCGCCGTGACGCGCGCGCGCCTCAATCGAACAGGCTGGAGACCGAGCTCTCCGTCGCCGTGCGGGCGATGGCCTCGCCCATGAGGGGCGCGATGGTGATGACCCGGATGTTGCGGGCGACCTTCACGGCCTCGGTCGGCTGGATGGAATCGGTGACGACGAGCTCCTTCAGCTTGGAGCCCGAGATGCGGGACACGGCGCCGCCCGAGAGGACGGCGTGCGTGATGTAGGCGTAGACCTCGGTCGCCCCGGCCTCGAGCAGCGCCTCGGCCGCGTTGCAGAGCGTGCCGCCGGAATCGACGATGTCGTCGACGAGCAGGCAGGACCGGCCCGCGACGTCGCCGATGATGTTCATGACCTCGGATTCGCCGGGCCGCTCGCGGCGCTTGTCGACGATGGCGAGCGGCGCGTCGATGCGCTTCGCCAGCGCCCGCGCCCGGACCACGCCGCCGACGTCGGGCGAGACCACGACCTTGGGCGAGTGGTTCAGCCGCTCCTTCACGTCCCGCACCATGACCGGCGCCGCGAAGAGGTTGTCGGTCGGGATGTCGAAGAAGCCCTGGATCTGCCCCGCGTGGAGGTCGATCGTGAGCACCCGGTCGACGCCGGCATGCGTGATGAGGTTCGCGACGAGCTTGGCCGAGATCGGCGCGCGCGAGGAGGATTTCCGGTCCTGCCGGGCATAGCCGAAATAGGGGATGACGGCGGTCACGCGCTTGGCGGAGGCGCGCCGCAGCGCGTCCGTGATGATGAGGAGCTCCATCAGGTGGTCGTTCGTCGGCGACGAGGTCGACTGGATGACGAAAACGTCCTCGCCGCGCACGTTCTCGCCGATCTCGACGAAGATCTCCTGGTCGGCGAAGCGCCGCACCACCGCCTTGGCGAGCGGGACCTTGAGGTAGGCGGCGATCGATTCGGCGAGCGGTCGGTTCGCGTTACCCGCAACCAGCTTCATCGGGAGGTCCGGACTCTTTCGCGCGCGTGCTCCGCCGCCTGGGCGTCGGACACGGCGGCGTCTTAGCAGCGCGACCCGAGCGTCACAATATGAACCCTTCGCATCCGCAAAACGAGGGTGAACGGCATCCTGCCGCCTTCCGGCCGCCCGCGGCCGAGCCTACATGGGCGCCATGAGTCGCGCCGCGTCCAACGACGTCCCGCCCGACATCCTGCTCGCGGAGCGGGACGAGGAAGACGAGGATCTCTCCGTCGAGGGCAGCTCGGGCGTCGAGCTCGACTTCGAGGCGACGCCCGCCTCCGTCGAGGCCGGCACGAGCGTCATCCGCCGCTTCTGGCAGACGCTGCCGACCGCGCCCGGCGTCTACCGCATGACCGACCGGGCGGGCGACGTCCTCTACGTGGGCAAGGCCAAGAGCCTGAAGGCGCGGGTCGGCTCCTACATCCGCACGCCCGGCCACTCGAACCGCATCGCCCGCATGATCGCCGAGACGGCGGCGATGGAGTTCGTCACGACCGGGACGGAGACGGAGGCGCTTCTCCTGGAGGCGAACCTCATCAAGCAGCTGCGGCCGCGCTACAACGTGGTGCTGCGGGACGACAAGTCGCTGCCGTTCATCCTGCTGACGGCCGATTCGGAGGCGCCCCAGGTCGTCAAGCACCGCGGCGCCCGCAACCGGAAGGGCAGCTATTTCGGCCCGTTCGCGTCCGTCTGGGCCGTCAACCGCACCATCAACGCGCTGCAGCGCGCCTTCCTGCTCCGCTCCTGCTCGGACAGCTACTACGAGAACCGGAGCCGGCCCTGCCTGCTGTTCCAGATCAAGCGCTGCTCCGGGCCCTGCACGGGCGAGATCGACACGGAGAGCTACGCCAAGCTCGCGGGCGAGGCGAAGGCCTTCCTGTCCGGCCGCTCGTCGGCCGTGAAGGGCCAGCTCGCCGAGGAGATGAAGCGGGCCTCCGAGGATCTCGAGTTCGAGCGCGCCGGCCGCTACCGGGACCGGCTCGCGGCCCTGTCGGCCATCCAGTCGAGCCAGGGCATCAACACCCAGAACACCGAGGAGGCCGACCTCGTCGCCATCGACGAGCAGGCGGGGCAGTTCTGCGTGGAGGTGTTCTTCGTCCGCAACCACCAGAACTGGGGCAACCGGGCCTATTTCCCCCGCGCCGACCGCAGCACGACGCGGGCGGAGGTGCTGGCGGCCTTCGTGGCGCAGTTCTACGACGACAAGCCCCCGCCCCGCCTCGTCCTCCTGTCGGAGGAGATCGAGGAATGCGCGCTGCTCGCCGCCGCGCTCGCCGTGAAGGCCGGCCGCAAGGTCGAGGTCTCCGTGCCGCAGCGGGGCGAGCGGCGGCTGCTCGTCGAGACGGCGCTCCGCAACGCCAAGGAGGCGCTCGGCCGCCGGCTGGCCGAGACGTCCAGCCAGATGAAGCTCCTCGCCTCGCTCGGCGGCGCCTTCGGCCTGCCGCGGGTCCCGCGGCGCATCGAGGTCTACGACAACTCCCACATCATGGGCACGAACGCCGTCGGCGCCATGATCGTGACGGGACCGGCGGGCTTCATGAAGACGCATTACCGCACGTTCAACATGGACACCGACGAGTTCGCGCCCGGTGACGATTTCGCCATGATGAACGCCATGCTGCGCCGTCGCTTCGCCCGGCTCGTGAAGGAGGCGCCCCGGCCGGAGCGCGACGCCGCCGCCGACACGCCGCCGGACGGGCCGGCCGCGCCGCCCGTGGCCGCGGCGCCGGACGATCCCGACGCCTTTCCGGCCTGGCCGGACCTCGTCCTGATCGACGGCGGCAAGGGCCAGCTCGAGGCGGCCCGGGCGGCGCTGGCCGAGGTCGGCGCGACGGGCGTCTCCCTCGTCGGCGTGGCGAAGGGGCGCGACCGCGACGCCGGCCGCGAGACCTTCTTCATGCCCGGGCAGGCGCCGATCCGGCTCCCGCCGCGCGATCCGGCGCTCTACTTCGTCCAGCGGCTCCGCGACGAGGCGCACCGCTTTGCGATCGGCGCGCACCGGGCCAAGCGCAAGCGGGAGCTGACCAAGAGCCCGCTGGACGAGATCCCCGGCATCGGGCCGTCGCGCAAGCGCGCGCTCCTCCATCATTTCGGGACCGTGAAGGCCATCGAGCGGGCCGCGCTCGACGACCTGATGAGGGCGCCGGGCGTCAACGCCGCGACCGCCCGCACGGTGTTCGACCACTTCCGGGGCAACGGGGCATGACCGGCGACGAGGGCGCGGCAGGGCGCGCGGTTGACCCGGTCACGCCGCCCGTGCTTCCTCAACCCATGACCAAGGCTTCGCCGTTGCGACGTTCGCCGGCCTTCAGCCTGCCGAACATCCTCACCTACAGCCGGATGGTGGCCGTCCCGGCCGTGGTCGGCCTGCTGTTCTGGCCGGAGGATTTTTGGTCGCGCTGGGCCGCGCTCGCCGTCTTCGTGGCCGCCGCCATCACGGACTACTTCGACGGCTACTTCGCCCGGGCCTACGCCCAGCAATCGGTGATCGGCCGCATGCTGGACCCGATCGCGGACAAGCTCCTCGTCGCCGCCTGCCTCCTGATGCTGACGAACGACCGCATCATCTCGGGCGTCCATCTCTGGGCCGCGATCGTGATCCTGTGCCGGGAGATCCTGGTCTCCGGCCTGCGGGAATACCTCGCCGAGCTGAAGGTCGGCGTGCCCGTCTCCAAGGTCGCGAAGTGGAAGACGACGGCGCAGCTCGTCTCGCTCGGCTTCCTCATCGCGGGGCCGGCCGGCGAGCCCGTCCTGCCCGGGACCGTCTCCATCGGCATCGCGCTCCTCTGGGCGGCCGCCGCGCTCACGCTCTGGACGGGCTGGGACTACCTGAAGGCGGGCGTCCTGCACGCCGTGAGCCGGACGCTCCCGTGAAGCTCGTCTACTTCGCCTGGGTCCGCGAACGCGTCGGGCTGCGCGAGGAGCAGGCCGACCTGCCGCCCGGCACGGACACGGTGGCCGACCTCGTCGCCTGGCTCCGGACCCGCGGCGAGGGCTACGCGGCCGCCTTCGCCGACGAGGCGACGGTCCGGGCCGCCATCGACCAGGTGCACGCGAAGCCCGGCTCCTCGCTGGCCGGGGCCCGCGAGGTCGCCTTCTTCCCGCCGATGACCGGCGGCTGACCGGCCATGCTCCCCTCCATCCGCATCCAGCGGGAGGATTTCGACCCGGGGGCCCTGGTGGACGCGCTCGCGGCCGGCCGGCGCGACGTGGGCGCGGTGGCGAGCTTCGTCGGCTATTGCCGGGACGAGGCCGGGCGCCTCGCCGCGCTCGAGCTGGAGCATTATCCCGGCATGGCCGAGGCGGAGCTCGGCCGGGTCGCGGCCGAGGCCGCGACGCGCTGGCCGCTCCTCGGCCTGACGGCCGTGCATCGCTTCGGCGCCATCCCGCCCGGCGGCCGCATCGTCCTCGTCGCGGCCGCCTCGCGGCACCGGGCCGCGGCCTTCGCGGCGGCCGAGTTCGTGATGGACTTCCTGAAGACGCGCGCGCCGTTCTGGAAGCGCGAGCACCTGACGGACGGGACCCTCGGGGGCTGGGTCGAGGCGAGCGCCGCGGACGACGCGGCCGCCGATCGCTGGCGCGAGGGACCCTGACGCCGCACGGCGCGTTGAGGGGCAGACCGGAAGGATCGCCCGATGAAGATCGCCACCCTCGCCGCCACGGCCCTCCTGGCCCTGTCGGCCGTTCCCGCCTCGGCCGACCGGGGCAAGTCCGACAACGGCGACAGCTACCTGAACGACCTGCAGAAGCGGCCCGACCTGATCGAGCCCTATGCCGGCCAGGACCCGAGCCGCTATCGGATCTCGAACCCTCAGGCCGGCTACGAGGATCGTCAGCTCGCCCGCGAGGGCTACGTGAACGACGGCAGCGGCTACCGCCCGCCCCGGGCCCGCGGCCGAGTCTCCGTGCAGCCCTACTACTCGCGCTGACGCGTCACCGGTTCGGGTCGGGAAGCCCGTCCCGGACCAGCCGGCCGAACTCGGGCCCGTCGCCGA